>JBKBTH010000082.1:0-458 GCA_046290915.1 Sphingorhabdus sp. | reverse complement strand
GGGTCAAGCGGGTCAGACAGGGTGTCGATACGCTCTCTTATCAAGCGCATGAGCAAGGCAGCGTCCCGCGTCCGCGTACCGGTATCGACCGCCAGTCGCGCAACATGGCCATCGCTGCGAAACAGGCTGACTTCGAACCGGCGTCCACCCTGCCCGCGTTCTTGCAACTGCAATGCCGCGTCCCCTGCCAGCATTTCGATGGTTGCCAGCACATCATTGGTTCGCGCAATGGGTTCGGCAAAATTCTGCGCGACTTGAATGAGTGGCGGGCTACGGCGCGGGACGATGCGTGGATCTTCCTCTTCAAGGAGGCGGGCCAGCCGCATCACAACGGCCTTGCCGAAGCGCGCTGCCAGCGGCTTACGCGGGCGGATAGCAAGATCGCCAATACTTCTAAGGCCGGCCCGACGCAGCGCCTTGTGCACCTTGTCGCCGCCCTCCAGCGCCTCAACCGGCAA
>JBKBTH010000081.1:5302-7412 GCA_046290915.1 Sphingorhabdus sp. | reverse complement strand
AGGAAGAAGTAAACGCGTTGTTAAAGGCCGCATCAGAAGGCGCTTTAAAGGGCGTGCTGGCATATTCGGACGAGCCGTTGGTATCCATTGACTATAATCATTGCCCAGCCAGTTCGACCATCGACAGCCTCGAAACAGCTGTAATCGACGGTAAACTCGTGCGTGTCCTCAGCTGGTATGACAATGAATGGGGCTTCTCCAACCGTATGGTCGATACTGCCGGCGTCATCGGAAAGTTGCTTTAACCATGGCATTTCGTACGCTCGACGATCTTGGTGATATTAAAGGAAAGCGCGCACTTGTTCGCGTGGACTTGAACGTGCCAATGGCTGACGGGCGTGTAACAGACGAAACGCGGTTGCGGGCGTTGTTGCCGACCGTCAGCGAACTTGCTGACAAAGGCGCCAAAGTTTTATTGCTCGCCCATTTCGGTCGTCCGAAGGGCGCCAAGCATAGCGAAATGTCAGTTTCTATGGTGCTGGACGCGCTTCAAGCGGTGCTTGGCCGGGAAGTCATGTTCGTGCCGGAGATTGCAGGCGACATCGTCGCGCAGTCCATTGGCATATTGGCCGACGGCGATATTGCCTTGCTCGAAAACACGCGTTTTTGGCCAGGCGAAGAACAAAACGACCCAGAACTTGCGCGCGCGGTTGCTGCGAATGGCGACTTGTACGTTAATGACGCGTTTTCGGCGGCACATCGGGCGCATATGTCGACAGAAGGTCTGGCACATGTTTTGCCGGCTTATGCCGGTCGTTCGATGGAAGCTGAATTGAAAGCGTTGGCGGCAGCGCTGGGGTCGCCCGAACACCCCGTGGCAGCGGTAGTTGGTGGCGCAAAAGTTTCGAGCAAACTGGATGTGCTCAACAATCTGGTCAAGCAAGTCGATCATCTCATCATTGGCGGCGGCATGGCCAATACCTTTCTTGCTGCCCGTGGGATCAATGTTGGCAAGTCGCTGTGCGAACATGATCTCGCCGACACAGCGAATGCCATTTTGGAAGCTGCAGACGCTGCAGGCTGCACCGTCCACTTGCCATATGACGTCGTGACGTCAGTCGAATTCCGCGCAAATCCACCAGTGCGCACAGTTAACGTCCATGAAGTAACAGCTGACGAAATGATCCTTGATGTCGGCCCCGCTGCTGTGGAGGCGCTGGCTGATGTGTTGAAAACATGCCGTACTCTTGTATGGAATGGGCCGCTGGGCGCATTTGAAATGGAGCCATTTGACGCGGCGACTGTTTCACTCGCGCGCACGGCAGCTGCGTTGACGCGTGAAGGCTCGCTTGTGTCGGTTGCAGGCGGCGGTGATACCGTCGCGGCGCTGGCTCATGCTGGAGTGACAGAGGATTTCACCTTTGTTTCCACCGCTGGCGGCGCTTTCCTCGAATGGATGGAAGGTAAACCGCTTCCGGGCGTGGATGCTTTGAATATTATTTAAACATGCGGGGCCTTGCCCCGTTTTTTTCGGATGCCAGTGCATACGTATGCATGGCCTAGGTATAGGGAAAAGCTAATGAACGACCAAGAAATGTTCGAAAAAGTAGCGACGGCAACGGGCTTTATTGCAGCGCTTGACCAAAGTGGCGGTTCTACGCCTAAGGCGCTTCGTGGCTATGGCATCGAAGAAGATGCCTATTCGACCGAAGACGAAATGTTCGGGCTTATCCATGACATGCGTTCGCGCATCATCACATCGCCAAGCTTTTCCGGCGAAAAGGTCCTGGGTGCAATCTTGTTTGAGCGCACAATGGACGGCGATGCGGACGGCAAGCCTGTACCCGACGCTCTGCGCGACCGCGGCGTTGTGCCGTTTTTGAAGGTCGACAAAGGCCTTGAGGATGAGGCGGACGGCGTTCAAATGATGAAGCCAATGCCGGAATTGGGTGCGCTGCTTCAGCGCGCCAAAGCAAAAGGCGTTTTTGGGACGAAAAAGCGTTCCGTCATTAACAAAGCTTCGCAGTCGGGCATTGCCGCGATTGTGCAGCAACAATTTGAAGTGGCGGAGCAAATCCTTGCCCACGGTCTGATGCCCATGATTGAGCCTGAAATTAACATCAAGAGCGCCGACCGTGCACAGAGCGACGTCATGCTGCGCGACGAGATA
>JBKBTH010000081.1:0-5147 GCA_046290915.1 Sphingorhabdus sp. | reverse complement strand
AGAGCTTGCGAAGAACAAAGGGATGATCGCCAGCTTCTCGCGTGCGTTATTGGAAGATTTGCGTCACCAGATGACACCGGCAGAATTTGACGCCGCACTCGGCGGTGCAATCGACGAGATCCACGCTGCGTCGGCGACATAAGTTTGGAGAGGGGCCGGCGGCAAATGCGCAAGATGTTTGCCGCCGGCCTTAAGCCTCGCTAAGAGCGCGGGATGAAAGAATTTCCCTGCCAATTATATCTGATTTCCCCGCCCGATGTTGGTGGAGATTTCCCTCAAACGCTTCAATCTGCGCTATCTGCGGGACCCGTTGCGGCTTTCCAGTTTCGCGTCAAGGATCTGGACCAGCATGAAGCTGCTGCCTTGGCTGCGCCTTTACAAGCGATTTGCGCTGCGCATGATGTGGCGTTCATAGTGAATGACAGCATTGCGCTGGCCAAGCGGCTAAAGGCCGACGGCGTGCACCTAGGGCAGGGCGATGGCGACGTGCGCGAGGCCCGCGAAGTTCTTGGGCCGGACGCGCAGATTGGTGTCACATGTCACAACAGCAGACATCTTGCGATGGAAGCAGCAGAAGCGGGTGCGGATTACGTCGCGTTTGGTGCGTTCTTCCCGACGACAACCAAAAGTGTTGATCATGTTGCTGAACTGGACACAGTGCAGAAATGGTCGTTTATCACAGAGGTCCCATGCGTCGCGATTGGCGGAATTACGCCCGAAAACGCAAAGCCTCTCATTGAAGCAGGCGCGGACTTCCTTGCGGTTAGCGGCGCTGTTTGGAATCATCCAGAGGGCGCAGCCGAAGCGGTAAAGGCATTTAACGCTTTGCTTGCCTAATCATCCGGTCAGCGCTAAAGGCCGCGTCCAACAGCACGCATTTGCGTGCATGCTCTTTCCATCTGTTAAGCGAGTGCTCTCATGAAAATCAACGCGGTTGAAATCAAGCCGGGTAATATTCTGGAATATGAAAACGGCCTGTGGCGCGTGGTGAAAACCGCGCATACCCAGCCGGGCAAGGGCGGCGCTTACATGCAGGTTGAGCTTAAAAACCTGCGCGATGGTCGCAAGAATAACATCCGTTTCCGTTCGGCCGAAAGCGTCGAAAAGGTGCGTCTAGACCAGAAAGACTTCCAGTTTCTGTACGCTGAGGGCGACAATCTGGTGTTCATGGACAAGGAAACCTATGATCAGGTGACGCTGCCAAGCGACCTGTTGGGTGACGCTGCTGCCTTCCTTCAGGATGGCATGGATGTCGTCATGGAAATGTATGACGAAGAAGCATTGTCTGTTGCGCTACCCGACCAAATTGAGGCGACTGTCGTCGAGGCAGATGCTGTAGTCAAAGGGCAAACAGCGTCTTCAAGCTATAAGCCAGCAATTCTCGACAATGGCGTTCGCGTTATGGTGCCTCCCTTCATCAGCGCAGGCACAAGAATTGTTGTCGACGTTTATGAACGGGAATATGTGAAGAAGGCAGACTGATGCCCGCTTTAACCGGACTTCTTACCATTATGGAAAAAGCTGCCCGTAAAGCGGGTGGCAAATTGCGCCGTGACTTTGGCGAAATTGAACATTTGCAGGTTTCGCAAAAAGGGCCCGCAGACTTTGTTTCGAAGGCTGATGAACGCGCCGAAGATACTATTTTCCGTGAACTGGAAATTGCGCGTCCCGATTGGGGCTTCCTAATGGAAGAGGGCGGCGAGATCGCAGGGGCCGAGGGTAAGCCTCGCTTCATCGTTGACCCGCTCGACGGCACCAGTAACTTTCTACACGGTATTCCGCATTTTGCGATTTCAATCGCGGTTCAGGATCCAAAGCCCGATGGTTCTGGTTGGGGCGATATATTCGCTGGCTTGGTCTATAATCCGATTACCGACGAAAGCTTTTGGGCGGAGCGTGGCAAGGGTGCCTGGCTTGGCAACCGCCGCTTGCGCGTGTCGGCCCGTCGCCAGTTGAACGAAGCGCTTATAGCTACAGGCACGCCGTACAAAGGCCATGGTGACTTTGACGAGTGGGGTAAAATCTTTGCCGCTATTGGTCCATCAGTCTCTGGAATTCGTCGCTTTGGTGCCGCTAGCCTTGATCTCGCTTGGCTTGCGGCAGGTCGCTATGACGGGTTTTGGGAAAGCGGCTTATCGCCGTGGGACACCGCTGCAGGATGTCTGCTGGTGCGTGAAGCAGGCGGCTTTGTAACCGACTATCGCGGACGTAGCCCACATATCGCGGATGTGCAGGTTTTGGCCGCAAATGACATCTTGCACAGCAAGCTGCACAAGTTGCTTGTCGGGGCCATAAAATAAAGCACGAAAATCGCTGAAAAAATGCCGAGTCTTGGCCTTGCGGGGCAGGATTCTTCTGCCTAAAAGCGCCGCAACTTACGGGGTTCGGAAGCGAGTCTGATATGACTGATTTGTCGCAATATTTGCCCATTCTGCTTTTTCTGGTGGTTGCGCTCGCGCTTTCGTCAGCTTTTGTGTTTTTGCCGATGGGCGTATCGCGCCTTACGGGAACGCATAAACCGACCGAGGCAAAGCTTACCGAGTATGAGTGCGGCTTCCCGGCGTTTGAAGACTCGCGCAGCCAGTTTGATGTTCGCTTTTATCTCGTTGCCATCCTGTTCATCATTTTCGACCTTGAAGCGGCCTTTTTGTTTCCTTGGGCGGTTAGTCTGGGGGAAACGGGCTGGATTGGTTGGGGCACGATGATGCTGTTCCTGTTCGAACTGGTTATTGGCTTTATTTATGCATGGAAAGTGGGAGCACTCGAATGGGAGTAATCACACCAGCACTGACGGACGCGCAGGCGCCGGACACAGCGTTCTTCAAAGATATTGAGAGCGAAGTGAACGACAAGGGGTTTGTCGTTTCGTCGACAGAGGACTTGTTCAATTGGGCGCGCACCGGCTCGCTGTGGCCAATGACCTTTGGCTTGGCGTGCTGTGCGGTCGAGATGATCCACGGTTATATGCCACGTTATGACTTTGAACGTTTCGGTATCGCACCGCGCGCATCACCGCGGCAATCGGATGTCATGATTGTGGCCGGTACCTTGTGCAACAAAATGGCTCCAGCCCTGCGCAAGGTGTACGATCAAATGTCCGAACCGAAATATGTGATTTCAATGGGTAGCTGCGCCAATGGCGGCGGCTATTACCATTATAGCTACAGCGTTGTGCGTGGATGCGACCGTGTGGTTCCTGTAGACATTTACGTCCCAGGGTGCCCGCCAACAGCGGAGGCATTGTTGTACGGCATTATGCAGCTTCAGCGCAAAATCCGACGCGTAGGAACTATCGAACGGTGAGCCATTCCGCGCCCCTTATTCAGACACCTGACGGTACGATCGCAGCCATCACCAAGGCGCTTGGTGCCAATCTGGTATCCATTGAGGAAGCCAATGGGGAAATTGCGGTGCATATCCACCGCGACTCGCTCGTCGAGTGCATGACCCAGTTGCGCGACGAATGCGCATATCAGCAGCTGATGGAAATTGCCGGCGTCGACTGGCCCGATCGTGATCCACGGTTTGAAGTTGTCTATTGCTTGCTCAGCCTGACCAAGAACCACCGCATTCGGGTTCATTTGGCAACAAATGAAGATCACCCCGTGCCATCGGTTACTGGCATTTGGCCTGTTGCTGGATGGTTGGAGCGCGAAGTGTTCGACATGTATGGCGTGTTGTTTTCGGGCAATTCCGATCTGCGCCGTATTTTGACCGATTATGGCTTTTCGGGTCACCCGCAGCGTAAGGACTTCCCGCTGTCGGGTTATGTCGAGCTGCGCTATTCCGAAGAAGAAAAGCGCGTGAAATATGAGCCGGTGCAACTGGCGCAAGATTTCCGCAATTTTGACTTTCTCTCGCCATGGGAAGGCGCAGATTATGTTCTGCCCGGCGACGAAAAAACCGGCGAGGGCGCTGGCAAAGGCGCAACCCAGCGGATGACTGCGGAAGAAGTCAAAAAAGACCCCGTAAAGCCAAGCTCTCCGCCACCGCCCACACCAAAGACGACGGATACCGCCGCGCAAACGGGTGCTGGCAAGGCTGCCAATAAGGAAGCGGTCAAGCGGACGATTCGTAAGCCAAAGGCGACGGGAGACAAAGCATGAGTATGCAGCAAGATCTCGCCCCAACGACTGGCGATGAAGTCATCCAGAACTATACGATCAACTTTGGTCCGCAGCACCCAGCAGCGCATGGTGTTCTGCGCTTGGTCATGGAACTCGACGGCGAAATCGTCGAGCGCCTTGATCCGCATATCGGCCTTTTGCACCGTGGTACCGAAAAGCTGATCGAGTATAAGACCTATTTGCAGGCTTTGCCCTATTTCGACCGGCTCGATTACGCGTCGCCGATGTGTATGGAGCACAGCTATGTTCTAGCCGTTGAAAAGTTGCTTGATCTGGAAGTCCCCATCCGCGCGCAATATTTGCGGGTGTTGTTTGCCGAGCTGACACGGATCAAGAACCACACGCTCAATATCGCGCACCACATCATCGACGTTGGCGCCATGACGCCACCTTTGTGGCTCTATGAGATTCGCGAAGATTGCATGGCATTTTACGAGCGGGCCAGTGGCGCGCGGATGCACGCTGCGTGGTTCCGGCCCGGTGGTGTGCACCAAGATGTGCCGCTAAAACTGCTGACTGATATCGCCGAATGGCTCGACGACCGCATGCCACGCCTGTTTGAAGACGCGATGTCCCTTGTTGTCGATAACCGTATATTCAAGCAGCGTAACGTCGATATTGCGATTGTGTCACGCGAAGACGCCATCAAATGGGGCTTCTCTGGCCCAATGATCCGTGCCGCAGGCATTCCTTGGGATATTCGCAAGAGCCAACCTTACGACGTTTATGCCAAGATGGACTTTGACATCCCCGTTGGAACGCGCGGCGATTGTTATGACCGGTTCATGGTCCGCGTTGAAGAAGTGCGCCAATCGGTCCGCATCATGAAGCAGTGCCTTCAGCAGATGCCTGAAGGACCAGTGTGCAGCGATGACCGCAAGGTATCGCCGCCTAAGCGCGGGGAAATGAAGCAGTCGATGGAAGCTTTAATCCATCACTTCAAACTGTACACAGAAGGCTTCAAGGTTCCTGCTGGCAGCGTCTACGTGGCAACCGAGAGCCCCAAGGGCGAGTTCGGGG
>JBKBTH010000080.1:4323-7435 GCA_046290915.1 Sphingorhabdus sp. | reverse complement strand
TGAAAATGCCGTCGTCGTCATGGCTGGCGATATAGAGCCAGCGCAACTCGCCAATCTGGTGCAGAAATATTTCAACGACTGGAAAGGGAAGGGCGCGCGTGCGCCCGAGCCAGCATTTGGCGACCCCACACCGCAAGGCACGCCGACGCGGGTGTTGATTGAGCCAACGCTGCCCACCACCGTCAGCATTGCGTATCTGCGCCCGTGGCGGAAGGTCGACGACACGATTGCCTATAATGAGCAGTTGTTGATTGACGCGCTTGCGCTTCAAATCATTAACCGCCGTCTTGAGGTACAGGCGCGCAGTGGCGGCAATTATTTGTTCGCGGAGATCGCGCAGGAAGATATCTCGCGCACCGCGGACGCGACTTTGGTCTCGGTCACGCCCGTCGGCGACAAATGGGAAGCGGCCACGCGCGATGTGCGCGCGGTCATCGCTGACGCCGTCGCTACCGCGCCATCGGTCGCGGATATTAACCGCGAGAAGACATTATTCGGCAATGCGCTGCGGACAATGCTCGACAGCTATCCGTTTGAAGCCGCCGCCAAGCAGGCCGATGATATCGTCAACGCTGTCGATATTCGGGAGACGGTAGCCGCGCCAAAAACGGTCGTTCAGGTCTATGAAGGCATGAAAGACAAGTTCACGCCGCAAAGGCTGCTAGCGTCGACACAGAAGCTATTTATGGCGGACGCGACGCGGTTGATGCTGTCTTCACCGGCGCCAATTGCTGACGCGGATAATCGTGCGCTTGCCGCATTGAATGCCACCGTGTCGGCAAATACGACTGCGCGCTTATCCGAAAACACCCTCGGCTTTGCCGCGCTGCCGAAGCTGGGTGCGCCCGGCAAGCTGGTGAGCGAAGAGACAGTCTCGCGGTTGGAGATGACCCGGCTTGAACTGTCGAACGGCGTGCGGGCATTGTTATACCCGAACAAGGCCGAAAGCGGCCAGATTCGGGTACTGGTCCGTTTTGGTCGGGGCTACCAAGCCGTTGCCCCCAACAATGGCAGCTTGCTATGGGCTGGCCCACTCGTCCTGCCAGAAAATGGTATCGGCAAAATCAAGCGCACGGAAATTGATCAAATGGTCAATGGGCGGCGGATTGAACTCAACTTTTCCATCGACGATGACGCATTTCAGTTTGGTGCGAACACAAGGCCAGATGACCTTGCCGATCAGCTGACCCTGATTGCAACCAAGCTCGAGCATCCCGGCTGGGATCCGGCGCCCGTTGAACGGGCAAAGGCGTTGGCTACATCCGGCTATGCGAGTTTCGAAATGTCCGCGACTTCAGTGTTGCAGCGTGATCTGGAATATTTGCTGCGCAACAATGACCCGCGCTGGAAAGCCGCTACTCCGGCGGAGGTCGCGAAAGTGGATGCAGCGAAGTTTGAAGCTTACTGGAAGCCACTAATGGCGCAGGGACCAATTGAGGTCCTCCTCTTTGGTGATTTTGACAAGGCAGCGGCTGTTGCTGCGCTCGAAAAGAGCTTTGGGGCGCTGTCTCCGCGTGCCCCTTTGCCAGTCGCTGCGGCAGCGCAGGATGTCCGGTTTCCAAACCCTACGGCGACGCCCATAAGGCTGACGCATCGCGGCGCGAGCGATCAGGCAGCAGCGGTGATGGCATGGCCGACTGGCGGCGGCATTTCTGGCATCAGCGAAGGGCGGCAGCTGGAAACGTTAGCCGCCATTTTCCGTGACCGGTTGTTCGAGAAATTCCGCGCTGAACAAGCAGCAAGCTACAGTCCCGACATGGCGGCCAATTGGCCGGTTGATTTTAACAGCGGCGGATATTTGATGGCCTATACGCAGGTGAAGCCAAGCGACGTTGACCGCTTTTTTGCGTTTGCTGATTCCGTCGCTGCGGATTTAATTGCTAATCCAGTGAGCGCGGATGAACTGCAGCGTGCGGTTGAACCGACGAAACAATCCATTGAGCGTGCGGCGTCAGGCAACACATTCTGGCTAAATCAGCTTAAGGGCGCCACATATGAGCCCGAGCGGTTTGTGGCACTGGGTAAGCTATACAGCGACTATAACAGCGTTACGCCCGAGATATTGCAATCCCTGGCAAAGCGATATTTCGTCAAGGACAAGGCGTGGAAACTGGTGGTCGCGCCGCAAACGGTAAACGCGTCCGCCGCCGGGTCGCGGTAACTCACTCGCCAGGGAAGCGTTCAAAAGCGGCCAGGTTGTGCGCATCGGCCATCCAGTCGATACGTTCTGCTGTCTGGATATGACATTGCGCCGGGAAAACGGATGGGTCGTCGAGCGTCGCCGACTGAATATCCACGATGCCCGGCAGCATTTCAGCATTCCGGTATGCTATGCCTGTCCCGCAGCGCGGACAGAAACTGCGCATGGCCGTGCCGGATGAGTTGAATGTGGTGGGCTCGCCATTCAGCAAAACAAAGGCATCTTCGTCAAATGCCGCCCACGCAACGGCTGGCGCACCCGCGCTCTTTCGGCAACCTTCACAATGGCACAGAGCCACATGCTTTGGCGATCCGCTGACTTCATATCGAACGGCGCCGCATTGGCACTCACCTTGCTGTGACATAGACCGACTCCCTTTTAGAAGCCGGCATCATATCAAAGGGCGTGGGACGTCAGAGCACATATTTGGATAGGTCAGTGTCTTTTGCGATGCCGGACAGCTGCTTGCTTACATAGTCCGCGTCGATCACGATTACGTCACCTTTGCGGTCTTCCGCATGGAAGCTGATATCTTCCAGCAGTTTTTCCATAACTGTCTGCAGCCGACGCGCGCCGATATTTTCGACGGTCGAATTTACGTCTACCGCGATGCGCGCGATGGCATCAATAGCATCGTCGCTAAATTCCAGAGTCACCTCTTCGGTTGCCAGCAATGCCGAATATTGCTGCGGCAAATTGGCGCGGGTTTCGGAGAGGATGCGGACGAAATCAGCATGTTCCAACGCGCGTAATTCAACGCGGATCGGCAGACGACCCTGCAATTCAGGCAGCATGTCGCTTGGCTTGGAAATGTGGAACGCGCCGGATGCGATAAACAGCACATGGTCGGTTTTCATCGGGCCATATTTCGTGGCCACGGTAGTGCCTTCGATGAGCGGCAGCAGGTCGCGC
>JBKBTH010000080.1:0-4313 GCA_046290915.1 Sphingorhabdus sp. | reverse complement strand
ACCGCCGCGCACATCGGAAACGGCAATCTTGTCGATTTCGTCGAGAAAGACGATGCCATTTGCCTCAGCGTCGGCCAAGGCTGCGCGGTTGACATCGTCCTGGTCGAGGCGTTTTTCGGACTCTTCCTCCACCAGCTTGGTCCAAGCGTCGGGGACCTTCATCTTGCGGCGTTTCAGATTGTCTTTGCCAAAGGCTTTTCCCATCATCTCGCCAAGGTTGATCATGCCGACATTGCCGCCCATGCCTGGAATTTCCATAGGTGTGGTTGGGCTGTCAGATACCTCAATCTCGATTTCCACATTGTCCATGTGGCGATCACGAATGCGCTGGCGAAATGCTTCACGTGTCGCTTCGCTAGCGGTGTCGCCTGCCAACGGCTTCAGGATCCTTTCCATCGCGGCGGCTTCAGCGGCTTCGCGTACATGTTCGCGGCGGCGTTCTTTCTCAAGGCGCACAGCCTCTTCAGCAAGGTCACGGGCAATCTGCTCAACATCGCGGCCGACATAGCCCACTTCAGTGAATTTGGTGGCTTCAACCTTGATGAACGGCGCATCCGCAAGCTTGGCAAGACGGCGGGAAATTTCGGTCTTGCCGCAACCCGTGGGGCCAATCATCAAAATGTTTTTTGGCGTCACTTCGTCGCGCAAATCCGCGCCAAGGCGTTGGCGGCGCCACCGATTGCGCAGCGCGACCGCGACGGCACGTTTCGCGTCGGCTTGGCCAATGATGTGTTCGTCGAGAGCAGCCACAATGGCCTTGGGTGTCAGAGCGTTTTTCATTGCTGCCTAGATGGGAAGTTGCTGAAGCCGTTCAAGTGACTGATCGGTTTATGCTACGCTATCCAACGTCTCAACGGTAAGCTGGTCGTTTGTGTATACACAGATTTCTGCAGCGATTTTCATGGCATGACGCGCCATTTTGTCGGCATCTGCCTCATAATCCGCAAGAGCACGTGCCGCCGATAAAGCATAATTTCCACCAGACCCAATGGCTGCAATGCCATCATTTGGCTCAAGCACATCGCCATTGCCAGTGAGGATTAACGTCACGTCCTTGTCCGCGACAATCATCATGGCTTCCAAATTGCGCAGATATTTATCGGTGCGCCAGTCTTTGGCCAATTCGACCGCAGCGCGCATTAATTGACCACGATGCTGCTCCAGCTTGCGCTCAAGCCGTTCGAACAATGTGAACGCATCGGCAGTTGCTCCAGCGAAGCCACCGATGACCGAACCGTCATGCAACTGACGGACCTTCTTTGCATTGGGCTTCATTACGGTCTGCCCCATGGAGACCTGACCATCGCCAGCGATAACGACTTTACCGTTTTTGCGAACGGACAATATGGTGGTGCCGTACCAAGTGGACGGATTTCCGTGTGAGTTGTTTTCCATGCCCGTGGATATGGGTCGACTGCCGCCAAAGCGCAAGAGATGGCTTAGGCGGTTTGAATATCTGTCAGTCGGCGTTCCCACGCAAGAGCATGCTGGACGATTTGGTCAAGATCGTCATAGCGCGGCTTCCAACCAAAGCGGTCTTTGATCGCGGCGTTGTCTGAAATGAGCGAGTCTGGATCGCCTGCGCGCCGGCCCTCCATTTTGCGGTCCAGTTTGTTGTTGGTCACGCGGTCGACCGCATCAAGGACCTGCATAACCGAGTAGCCATGACCGTACCCGCAGTTGAGCGTGTGGCTGCGATCGGGGTCAGCGACGAGCGCCTCAAGCGCTATTACGTGGGCGGCTGCAAGATCGCTGACATGGATGTAGTCGCGGACGCCGGTCCCGTCTTCGGTGGCGTAGTCGGTGCCGAAAACGCTGACGCTTTCCCGCTTACCGAGTGCAGCTTCGACGGCGATTTTTAGTAAGTGGGTTGCGCCGACCGTCGACTGACCCGTGCGCGCCAGCGGATCGGCACCTGCCACGTTGAAGTAACGCAGTGCGCAATAGTTGAAGTCATGTGCTGCCGCGACATCGCGCAACATCATTTCGGTCATCAATTTAGATGTTCCGTACGGATTGATTGGCTGTGTCGCCATATCTTCACGCACAGGGCTGGTTTCCGGAATGCCATAGGTCGCCGCGGTTGACGAAAAAATCATGTGCTTAACGCCGGACATGATGGCGGTTTCAATTAAACTTCGGCTTTTTACAGTATTATTATTGTAATATTTGAGCGGATTCTCAACAGATTCGGGTACAACGACTGATCCAGCAAAATGCATGATCGCATCGATATGTTCATCGCGAATTATACTTCCAACCAGATCGGCGTCGCTGATGTCACTATTATAAAATTTTGCTGCGTCCGCCACTGCCCAACGGAAACCGGTCACGAGATTGTCGATAACCACGGGACGATGCCCTGCATCAATCAAAGCGAGCACTGCGTGGCTGCCAATATATCCCGCGCCGCCGGTTACCAAAACATTGAGCTGTCGTGCCATGATCGCATTTCCCGTCATTATTGAGGCCCAAACGGGCAAAGTCTGTTTCGTTTAACGTTTGGAATCAAAAAAAAGGCGACCCTAAGGCCGCCTTTTCGAAAATTATTTCCTGAAGAAATCAGGGGCTGGTTGGCGCGTTGTCGTCGTTGCCAGCTGCGATAACGATACCGCCGATGACAGCAGCAGCAGCCAACAGAGCAACGATAACGCCGCTTCCGCCACCGAGCTTGTTTTCTTCCTTAGTAGCAACGCCAACGCGCTTTACCTTGGAAGCGCCAACTGCTTTTGCAGCAGGCGAAAGGGATTGTGCCATTACAGGGGCGCTTACGAGCGAAGCGGCCGCGATAGCAGCGAGAGATAACTTACCGAAACGCATTATTGTGCTCCTTTTTTGTGAAGTGCATTACACTCCGGACGGACATCTACACGGTTTACTTAGATTTTCAAGCTTTGAATCGCATCAGTCTACAAATTGTCCCTATTTTTCGGAATGTTGCAATTTTCCTACAATACTGCGAACGCCAGTAAATGATTAGACCGGCAGTCCACGATGTTACATTTGTTTACGGTTATGACGGTATCCCGTGCGTATAGCGTTACACCAAATGACGAGTCGTGTTTTACCAGCGACGAACGTCTTGGACATGGTCGGTGGAATTGAAACAGCGGCGGACGGTGGCGCCGTTATGTATTTTGCGCCCGAAATGTCCATTATGGTCAATCGAAAGCGTGATGAGGCCCGTCTACAGATATCAAATGAGGCGCAGACCGACTCGATCGACCGACTCGCTCAGGTAGCGAGTCGCCACAACATATGGGTACATCTCGGTTCGATCCCAGTGCTGCATGAGGATGGAGAACATCTCGCCAACCGCACCATTATTATTTCGGCTGATGGCGCGGTTGTCGCAAGATATGACAAAATCCATTTGTTCGATGTGGATTTGAAATCTGGCGAAAGTTGGCGCGAATCGTCTGCATATGTGGGAGGCGAAGGCCCCGTAATCGCACACACCCCGTTGGGAAAAATGGGGCTGGCGATTTGCTACGATATGCGTTTTCCAGACCTGTTCAGCGCATATGCAAAAGCGGACGTTGATATGATCACGCTTCCGTCAGCCTTTACCGTACCAACAGGCACTGCACATTGGCACACGTTGCTGCGCGCGCGGGCGATTGAAAGCGAATGTTTCGTTATTGCAGCGGCGCAATGTGGATTGCATGAAGATGGGCGGGAGACTTACGGACATTCGCTAGTCGTCGACCCATGGGGAGAAGTCATCCTTGATATGGGAAGTGCACCCGGGCTCGGTTTTGTCGACCTGAACCTCGACAAGATTGCAGAGGTGCGGCAGCAGATCCCTGTGCATCAAAACCGCCGCGAAATAGCTGCGCCGCGGTTTTATCCATCAAAAGACTGAGAGCATTTCACGATGAACAGCTTTAACGGGTTGAATTGGCAGGACCATTTCTGGGCAGGCATGTCCGTATTGTCGGCTTTATTGGTGTTGATCAGCAGTATTGCTGACCGACGCCGTCATAAACGCACGAAACTCGACGAAGTGGGCATAATGCCCTGGACAACAATCACAGTCTTTTCGGTGTTGATTACTGTATTGGCGGCCGCTTTGGCGATTAAAGGGCTTTAACCAAGGCAAGCCTCAAGGAACGGTTGGTCAAATCCAAACTGCCGCGCCTTTTCCAGCGTATATGGACGCACACCACCAGCGACCCATTCACCATGGATTTTGCCGTCGGCGTCTTCGTCCCGATATTCGAATTTGAACAAATCTTGGGTAACGATGACATCGCCCTCCATCCCGATTACCTCGGTAATCTGGGTTGTACGGCGTGAACCATCGCGCAGGC
>JBKBTH010000079.1:0-7454 GCA_046290915.1 Sphingorhabdus sp. | reverse complement strand
ATTGGGCTCTGTTTGCGCAATGAACTCGCCAAAAATAGCACCAAAATGATGATCAATCCCACAGGCACGATGCCATATGTTTGCTGCGCCAAATCCCCGAGCATGAAAATGAATTGCGAAAGTGCATCAAGCTGATCGCGGCTATCGCCAACGATTGACGCAAATCGGGGGATCACAAAGGTCAGCATTATTAACGCAGCTAGTAAGCCTGCTAGACTGAGGAATACCGGGTAAATGAGCGCGCTTTTGATCGAACTTGTAATGCGCTCTTCTGCCTCAAGCTGCTGGATCGCATGATGAAGGGTTTCAGCAAGGCAGCCCCCCGCTTCCCCGGCGTTGATCAGCGCCAGCACATTTGAAGAAATTCCCGGGATTGCGGTTTTTAGGCACTCACCCAAAGGCTTGCCGCTGCGCAGGTCAACAGATGCGGCCTGAATGGCATTGCGGATTGCGGGGCTAGGTGCGCCGATACGCATGGCGTCAAGCGCCTGCATAACATCCACACGTGCCTCAACCATCATCGCCAGTTGCCGCAGCAGCGCAATTTGTTCGCGTCGGGACGCCAAATTTCGTGATTTGGCTTGGGTGCTTGGCAGCCGCTTCAGTTGGACAACAGTCACGCCCTCCCCGGTTGCGCGGGCGTGCGCTTGCGCGTCACTTCGCGCCCGTACCTGCCCCTTCTTTTGCCGGCCGTTCCCGTCGAACGCCAGAAACTGATACAGGCCTTCTTCTTCTGCCATATTTAAGTTCCTAGTACGCGGAATAGCTCGGCCATGTCCGTTAGCCCGGATGCGACTTTGTCTTGCGCATCGTCCCGCATCGGCCGAAATCCATCCGACTGAGCGATATCTTCAAGCACAGATTGCGGTTGATTATCCCTGATGGCATTCCGCAGATCGCCTTTCATTTCCATAATTTCATACACACCAACGCGTCCGGAATATTCTTCACCCGGCACTTGGCTACGCCGGCGCAATAGCCGCTGGGCGACAACGCCGTTTAACGCTTCGGCCAAAAGATAACTCTCAACACCAAGGTCAAGCAACCGAGCGACGGATGCTGACGCTGATGCCGTGTGCACCGTGGAAATGACAAGGTGGCCAGTAAGCGCAGCACGGGTAGCCATCAGCGCAGTATCGGAATCCCGAATTTCACCAACGAAAATAATGTCGGGATCTTGCCGCAGCATTGAGCGAAGACCGGTCGCAAATTCGAGCCCGATATCTGGACGCACATTCACTTGAATGACGCCAGGCAGGTCGATTTCTACGGGGTCTTCGATGGTGATTATTTTGTGCGAACCATCATTGAGCTGTTCCAGCAATTTGTAGACCGTAGTGGTCTTACCCGACCCTGTGGGGCCGGCGACCAGCAGTAGCCCCGAAGGTTGGTGGATGAGCTTTTCAAGCTTGCCAATCATGTCATCGTTCACGCCGAGTTTTGCCAGCGTCGGAAGGTCGGAGGCGCGCCCGAGAAAACGCAACACAATCGACTCTCCCCAAACACCGGGCAAGCAGGATGCGCGAATGTCCACGTCCCGGCCAGAGATCCGAAGACTATGGCGTCCATCCTGCGGAATACGACGCTCAGCAATATCCATCCCGCACAGCAATTTGATCCGCGACGCGATCGCTGCAAAGCGCAGCGCCGGAATACTCTTCCAGAGATTTAACGTGCCATCAATACGAAGACGGATTTGCATGTCGCCTTTGAACGGCTCAATGTGAATGTCGCTCGCCCGCCGCGCCATCGCTTCGGAGAACATCGCATTTATAAACTCAATTGCGGGCGCGTCTTCGGCTAGCTCGGCCAGCTTGGACTGCCTTCCTGGTGCTGGGTGGGTATCAAAGTCTTTAGCATGATCTTCCAAGTCAGAAAGCAAAGCAGTCAACATCCGGTGTGCGACTATGAACTGGCGATCGGGCGATATCTGCCAATGCTCGATGGCTTCTTGGATATTGCTGGTCATCCCGCTGGCCAACGCCATAGACATGATCCCGGTCAGGTCCTGCCAAACAACAATGTCATTTTCGCTAAGCCAGTTTGCAGAAAAGCGCAGATTTTTCTGGGCAGCCAAAACTTGCTCTATGGCTGGCGCTGTCTTCAGCAATGGAAGCTTTGAAGCTTCAGCGATTGTCTCAGCCAAAGTCTCATCGCCAATCACACCAAGCCTAATAAGCGCACTGGCCAGTGAGCCGCCACCATGGCCTTGAAGCGCCGCAGCCTCCTCCAGATCAGCTTGTGCGACCAATCCACGGTCCAGCATCAATCGGGCGATATTGCCGTTCAAATTACGGTGCCTTGAGAAAAACAAAATAATATTCTACCTATGAACACAGAAGAGGTCGCTTTTTGGCGATGAACTGCCTGTAATTCGCATGAAAAGTTAGGGAAACAATGAAGATAACCAAAAATCGTAGTGAAAAAGGTTTCACTTTGGTTGAAATAATCATTGTTTTAGCCATTATTGGTCTCATAATGGCTCTAGTTGGGCCCAGATTAATTGAGCAGTTTGACAAATCAAAATCAGTTACTGCGAAAGCCCAAGCAAAGTCGATTGAGTCTGCTGTGATATCGATGCAGATCGATATTGGCCGCTACCCTACAAATGCTGAGGGATTGACCCTACTGCACAAGCCTAGCGCCGACATCGTCGAAAGCTGGCAAGGTCCATATCTTTCGTCAGATTTGCCCAAGGACCCTTGGGGTCGCCCGTACATCTATCGCGAGCCCGAGAGCGAAGGCCTTCGACCCGCGATTGGAACGCTCGGCAGCGATGGCGTTCAGGGCGGAACGGGCGCTGCCAAAGACATTTTTATTGGCGACAACAGTAATGCCCCCAAGCCATCATGAAGCTGGATTTTCGCTGCTTGAGGCCCTGATTGGTCTAGCGTTCAGCGCAGCGTTATTGGCATTGGTGATCGATGCACTCGGAACGGATGCCAAACAGAACCGGATGTTTGTTTCACGCAGTGATCAGGCCGTACAACATATCCGAGGCCGAAGGGCGTTCAACACGTTGGCGGCGCAAGCCACCGGCCAGGGGTCGTCAAAGCAAGTTGGCGAATTGCGCATATCGGACCAACAGCTATTGTCATCTCGCCATAGTGTTCCGGAGGTCCTTCTGGAGTGGGAAGCCGGTAGCGGCCAACTGTCATACAGCACGGATGGGCAGCGGTGGCATTCTTCGACCGTCAATGCGGGAGCTGATCTGATCCGCTTTTCCGTGAACGGAAACAAAAGCACGATCATTTGGATCGCACCATGAATACCAAATTGAGCCAGGGATTTGCAGTGCCTTTCGCTGCCCTGGCCATTGCACTTTTGGCATTGGGGTTAGTGTTGTCCTTGCCAGTTAACGAGCAGCTGACTCGCGAGTTGCGTCACGCAAAAGCGCGGGTCGAGCTTGAGCGGGCGGCTATGTCCGCAGAGAGCCGAGTAGCATTTCTTTTGCTGACACAGCCAATTGGACTTTACGGCCCGGAAGTCGGCGGAGTGCGCCTCGCTTCCGATGGGACTGTAAAGAGCGGACGATCAAGTTTGCCAATAGAGCGGATGATACTCGACGGGCGACCATATCGGTTCCAGTTGGACCAAAGCACGGAAGTCCTCGTCAGGGCTCAGGAAGAATCCGGGCTTATGCACTTCCAAAACACAACTCCGGCGCTGATTGCGCGGCTTCTGGTTTCCTGTGGGGCATCGCAGACAGAATCAAGATCACTGGCTCTGCAAATGATGCGCGCAGAACAGCAAGCCGCAAACGCGCGGTCGACGCAGCGGATGGATATCGCTTGGAGCGCAGGCTGGCGTGCTTATTTAACGGGCGATCTTCAACGACGGTTCAATACCGCCATTTCAGGAGCATCTGGTGTGACAGGGATGCATGAGGCGACTGCACCATGGGCAGTTCTTATGGCTTTGCACAACGGAAATCAGAGGATTGCTGATGAAATACTCGCCGCCAAGGGTGAGACCGCAGAAACCGCCAAAGTGAGAGCAAACTACTCTCAACTTGCAAGTAATGATTTAGAACTGATGAAATTTAATAAACTAATGACCGGAGATGTTAGGCTGTCAGTAGAGATTAGACGAAGAGACTTAACCATCAATTTACCTTTTTATTATTATCAGTCGGCGATGAAGATGGATCGAGACAATCCATTAAACTCCTTTAATGCCGAAAGTCCGATCTTTAATGCTGGAAATGCACCCAATTGCTACCAAACACGGGAAGAGTTCGTCCAAGAACTTCCTGTCGTTATGGAGAATTGACGCAGGTTCCGCGTGGGCAACTGTCGGCGCATATCTTTTTCCTAAAAACGAAATAGTTCCGCGCCACTTATGCCGCTTTGAATATATCAAGCGGCCAACTGGCTTAAAACGTCATCAGTTTCAGGCATCGTGCCTATTGCAGGCGCAGTACAGTGCCCCATTCATCAATTCGGAATCTGTCGTAATTCAAGATAGATATGGCGCCGCAATATGGTGGTGGGATGCAGCGACGGGCGCAGACGAGTACCGCTCGGTCAGTAAAACGAAGCGCCCTGCCCTGCCCGAAAGCATTTGCGTACAGTTGCCTGAGGGATGGCATCATATTCGCCTCAATTGCGGCTTTGAAGCGCGTCACGTGCGACGTGGCATGGTTGTCCAGTCAACGTGGAAGCGAACCCCGTTCGAACTGTCCGATTGGGAAAATCTACAAGGAAGCGACATAGACGCCACGCAACACAGCGTCGTCGTCCCCGTCGTTACCGATGCACCTACCCTGCCAGAACCACTCCGTCCTCGCGGTGGGCGCGTACTGTCACATGTCATCAGCACCCGTGACGCTGTGGTCATCGTAGCCGCTGTCTTTGCCGCGGCATTAGGTGGATGGTGGCATGGAAAAGCGGAGTCCATTGACCGGTCAACGGCAGTCGCCACTGCAGAAGCAGACCGGCTTGAACGCTTTATCTCAACTTACGACCTTTTCGCTCGTGGGCGCGCCCAGCAAGCACATATCAAAGTCGCGAACGATATACTTGGCCCCAGTCGCGCCGCGACAGATTTGATGGCCACCTTGTCAATTGTCGAAAAACGCAATCTGCAGGTTTCATCGGCCAAAATTGACAGCAAGACATTGGAAATTTCGATCATTCCTGATGGGGATGCTGACAAGCTGCGTTCGATTGCCGCAAGCATCGAAGCGATGCCTGGAATTGCGCAGATTGTATCTCGCGATGCAGATGGTGCCAGCGAAATAATGCTAACTGCGGATGTCGGCCAATGATCGGTAACGCAATAGCAACAATTCGCGATTGGCAACCAACTGCGCGTGAAACGCAGCTGCTCCAGCTGCTGCCTGCGCTCCTTGCAGGCGCATGGCTATATAGCGCGTACACTGGAATGCAGTCAGCTGTTGATACAGGAACCGCCACGCAAATCCGCCTCGCTGACGCGCGCGCTAAGTTCAAACGCATGTCAGACAATAATTGGCGAAACGATTTGGCGCAGCAGCATGCGCGCCTTGAAGATCTGACAATGTTGGATCCGACCCCAGCCATCAGCCTGCTTCGGATGCGTGGCGAAGTGAGCGAATTGGCAACGGCCGCTGGACTGGCTGACATAAAATTTATCGAAGCTACATCCTCAAGTGACTTTGACGTGAAGAAGGCAAACGCTCGCGGATTTTCCAAAATTACGACAACCATTGAATGCGACTTCGATTGGGTCGGACTTGGCGCTTTACTTGACCAGATCGAGAGCAATGCCCGTGCCTATCTGATTGAAGGCATTGAGGTGCGGAACGACGGCGAAAAGCAACGGATGCGGATTAGCCTTAAGTCTTTGCATCGCGTTGCGGGATCGACGTCATGATGCGGGCCAATCTTATTGTCGCGTGCGCCGCTACTGCAGTTTTTGCATATGTTGGTGGGCGCGTGTTCGGCGAACCAACGTCGGCCTCGGCGGCAGAAATTCCCTTATCTGCGCTAAAGGTAGCGTCGCTGCCCGACGCAGGTCGACTTGCGCGACAATCACGCGAGCAGATGGATAAGCTGCCACCGACCATTTGGAAGCAATTGGGCCCACCGGCTCCAGAGCAAAGCAGCTTTGTACAGAACGATCCAGTGACGCCATATCCGGAGGCTGCGGTGGTTGCACAATCTGCGCCCCCTCCTCCACCGCCAAAACCGGCTGAACCCACTCCAGCTGACATTGCCACATCGTTTGGGAAAAATATTGCGGCCTTCACGCGGACTAACGGGCGGTACGAAGTCGTAATCGTCGACCGCGACGCCGGTGAACGCAAGGTGTTTGCAGTCGGCGATACCTATAAAAACGGGTGGAAGGTTGCTGCCATACAAAATGGCGCCGTCACTTTGCGCAAGCAATCTGTGAGCATCCAAGCTGTGGCGCGCAGGGCGGGAGCAGACGGACGCCAAGCCATTATGGCTTATTTCAGCCCCCAAAACCGGGGCCAGGCGGCGGCGCGATCCAACAACGCGCAATCCGTTGCGTCCCTGCCGCGCAAAAGAATTTCACGTCGCGATGCAGCCAAGAATTAGGACCGATCATGCATAAGTTACAATATACAGCGACATTGTTATCGGCGGCCGCAGCATTGTCCGGCTTCGCAGGAACAGAACAGCCGCGGATTGTCTTTGAGCCGTTAGCTCTTTCGGACGACGCCCTGTTTGCACGGCCGGATATTGCGCTTGATAAGCGTGCGGATGTGTCGCGCGTGGATGTCCTGATTGAAGGTCCCACAGACATTGTCGACCAGACACCGATTTCCGAAACCGACATAGCCGCGCTCATCCCAGATCAAACCGTCGCGGCGACCATGCCTCCCCAACCGCTTGGGCAATTTGCAGAGACGGTGCTCGGGCAGGTTCTGAAGGTGCCCTTCATCCTTGGTCCAGGCGTCGCTCAACGCCGCGACATCATTAGTATGAGCGGTCCTACGGATATGTCTTCGCGGCAGTTCTTTCGCCTAGCGGAAAAGGCCCTCAATCAATATGGGCTGATATTGACCAAGCAGGCGGGCGCTATTGTCGTCAGCGAAGGCTCCGTCCGCAAAGCGGTCTCGTCGCCCACGGGCGTCGTTCATATCTCAGCGCTCAAAGACGTGTCAGCGACACCGGCCGCCGGAGTGGTGTCAGATGTCATTGGTGGCGGATCCGTCACGGTAGAAGCGGTCGCCGACGTAAATGGCGTCATCCTTTCGGGAGAGGCCGGCAATGTGTCAGACGCTAGCCAGCTTTTGCAGGGGATTGATCGCCCGGAATTTGTTGGCTCACGCGTCGCACGTATCACTCCGGTACTGTGGAGCGCAGAAGTGCTCGCCGAAAAGTTACGTGAATTGTTGGCCAATGAAGGCTTTACCATCGGAACGAGCGGGTCAGGTGGAACCAATTTGGTCCATTTGGAAAAGCCAGACTGTCTCTTGCTATTTTCAGATGACGCCCGTCTCT
>JBKBTH010000007.1:15750-19691 GCA_046290915.1 Sphingorhabdus sp. | reverse complement strand
TGCGGCGGTTGAGAAGGTCGCATCGCTTGTTGACCCCGTTGGCCAAATCATTGACAGCTGCACACAGCCCAATGGCTTGAAGATGGCGCGTGTTCGCGTGCCTATTGGCGTGCTTGGTATCATTTACGAAAGCCGGCCCAACGTGACGGCGGATGCAGCGGCGTTGGGGTTGCGGTCGGGTAACGCCGTCATCCTGCGTGGCGGCAGTGAGGCTGTGCACAGCAACCGTGCCATATATGCCGCGATGCTGGCTGGCATTACTAAGGCAGGATTACCTGCCGACGCGGTTCAACTCATGCCAACGCAAGATCGCGAGATGGTCGGGGCCATGCTGCGCGCGCAAGGCGCAATCGACATGATTATTCCGCGCGGCGGCAAATCACTTGTCGCGCGCGTTCAGGAAGAAGCCCGCGTTCCCGTGCTCGCGCATTTGGACGGCATCAACCACAGCTACGTGCACAAGGACGCTGACCCAGCGATGGCGCAGGCGATTGTCGTGAATGCAAAAATGCGGCGCACTGGCGTTTGCGGGGCGACGGAAACGGTGCTGATTGATCAGGATTATCCTGCGCCTGCTGAACTGATTGGCGCACTGATTGATGCCGGATGCGAAGTGCGCGCGGACGACATGCTGATGGAGCTGGATGCCCGCACCGTGTCTGCAGACGCGGCCGATTGGGATACCGAATATCTCGATTCAGTGGTTTCGGCCTGCATCGTTTCCGGATTGGACGACGCGATTGAACATATCGCTCGCCACGGTTCGCACCACACAGACGCGATCATCACCGACAATGCCGATGCGGCGGCGCGCTTTTTGGCCGAGGTCGACAGCGCGATTGTCATGCACAACAGCTCGACCCAATTTGCCGATGGCGGCGAATTCGGGTTGGGCGCGGAAATTGGCATCGCGACTGGACGGTTGCATGCCCGCGGCCCTGTCGCGCTTGAAGGGCTGACGACCTATAAATGGATTGTGCGCGGAAACGGGCAAATCCGGCCTTGAAGACAATTGGCCTCATGGGCGGATCGTTCAACCCGGCGCATGGCGGCCACCGTGCGATAAGCTTGTTCGCGATGGATTCGCTTTGCCTCGACGAATTTTGGTGGCTGGTGTCACCGGGAAACCCGTTGAAACCCAAAAAAGGCATGGCACCGCTTGCCGCGCGACTAGCATCCGCAAAGGATCAGACGCGGCGGACATCCATCAAGGCAACCGCGATTGAGCGCGAGCTTGGCACCGTGTACACCGCAGAAACCCTGCAAAAACTGATCGCGCGGTATCCCAAAGTTCGCTTTATCTGGATCATGGGCGCGGACAATCTGTTGCAATTTCATCACTGGAAACGGTGGCGAGATATTGCGCGATTGATGCCGATTGCAGTTATCGCAAGACCTGGCTATGATAGGCGCGCTGCTGCGGGTCCCGCAATGGCCTGGTTCAGACGGTTTGTCCGGCGCCCGGACCAGCTTCATCACTGGACAAATTGGAGTACGCCAGCGCTTGTCTTTTTGCGCTTTCGTCCAGATCCGCGTTCGGCCACCGCAATTCGGCGTGCTGACCCATATTGGTATCACCGATATAAGGAACATGGAACGCGTGACGGCGTTACCCGAAATATTGTGCTTTAAGGAGCAATCTTGATCGACACCGCATCCGTTCCTACTGCCGGCAATCTGGCCGCCAAGTCCAAGGAACCCACATTGACCCCGGACGCCCTCCACGCGCTTATCCTGCAATCGCTTGACGATGACCAGGCGCAGGAAGTGGTGACCATCCCGCTTGAAGGCAAAAGCAACATCGCCGACCATATGGTTGTCGCATCGGGCCGTTCATCGCGCCAGGTGGCATCGATGGCGCAGAAGCTTGCCGAGCGCATCAAGAAAGCTGGGCGCCATGCCCGCATCGAAGGTTTGCCGTCGGCTGACTGGGTGTTGATTGATGCGGAAGATGTCATCGTCCATCTGTTCCGTCCCGAAGTCCGCAGCTTTTACAATCTCGAACGCATGTGGGCATTTGGCGACGCGCCCGAAGTCGCGTCCCAATAAGACCGAACGTCCGCGCCGATGGCGATGCGCCTGCACATCATTGCGCGCGGCAAAATCGGCCGTTCTGCTGAAGCGGAGCTGGTCGATCGCTATCTGAAACGGATCAGCTGGCCCACGCGGCATAGCGAAATGCCTGATAAGGGCGGCGATCTGCCCAGTTCGGACAGCCCGTGCAAAACCATCATCCTTGATGAAAAGGGCGAACAGATTGGCTCGGTTGAGCTGGCGCGCTTGCTTGAACGCTGGCGCGACGATGGCGTGCGCGAAGTGCGCTTCCTGATTGGGGCCGCCGACGGCTTTGATGACGAGGCCCGCGCTGGAGCAGACAAGCTCATCGCCTTTGGCAAAGCGACCTGGCCGCATTTAATGGCGCGCGCGATGCTGGCCGAACAATTGTTCCGCGCAACATCGATCATTGCCAACCACCCCTATCATCGTGAAGGATAGAACCATGCGGTTCTGGTCTATCCTTTTGCTGTTGGCCTTTACGCCATTCGCCGTTGCAAGCGGCCTTATGGCGCAAAGCTTGGGAAGCAGTAGCAACGAGCAAGAGGCCCTGCGTGATGCGAAGGAGAAAGCGCTGATCGCCGAACGGCGCAGCGAATTGTTGCGGCAAGAGGCGAGCAACGCCGAAAGCACAGCGGACCGGCTGGTGGCCCAACGCGCCGTGCTGTCCGCCGAAATCGATGCAGCCGAAGCGCAGATTGAAGCGGCCACTGCCCGCATCGCGATCATCGGCCGCCGTCAACAATTTCAGCGCGCACAGTTGGGCGTTCAAAGCGAACCCGTTTTGCGCTTGAACGCCGCGCTTCAGCAAATGACTGGCCGCCCAACGGTGCTGATGATGATGCAGCCGGGGCAGCGTGAAGATTATGTCCATCTGCGCGCAGTCATGGCGACGGTGCAGCCGCAAATCATCCGCCGCACCAGCGCCTTGCGTCAGCAAATGGCCGTGCAAAGCGAATTGCGGGCGCAGGAATTGTTGGCGCTCAAATCGCTTGGTGATGCGCGCAGCCGGTTGAAAAGCCGCCAGACAGCCTTGGCCAGTCTGGAAGGCGACGCGCGCGGCAATGCCGGCGAACTGTCGGCCAACGCCGCCATCGCATTTGAACAGGCCATCGCGCAGGGCGAACGGGCACGCGATATTGTCGGGCGTATTGATACGCAGCGGCTGAGCGCGGAAAAGGCATCTGAACTGGCCGCGTTGGATGGACCCATGTTACGCCCCGGGCGCGCCAATGCGGCAGCGACAGGCACAGCCTATATGCTGCCCGCGCACGGCAAGCTGTTGTCGGGTTTCAATGAACTCAATACCACTGGCTATCGCGAGCGCGGTGTCCGGATTGCCCTTGCCGACAATTTGCGCGTAGTCGCGCCCGCAGCGGGCACCATTTCCTTCGCCGGCCGCTACCGCAGCTATGGGCAGATCGTCATTATCGAACATGGCAATGGCTGGAACAGCCTGATAACAAATCTGGGTAGCACGCAGGTCAAAAAGGGGCAGGCCGTTACGCAAGGTGCCGCGCTTGGTTCGGCCAAAGCCGATGCGCCCGAAATCGGCATTGAGTTACGCAAAAACGGCCGTGTGATGGATATTGCCACTATATTGGGATGAAGCGTCAGCGTTCTTGTCGATGGCCGAATGCCATTCGTGGTAAACATGCTTTCACCCTAGGTTAAGGCGAGATATAGCATCGACGAAATGATGAAATGGATTGGTCTATGAAGAACCGTTTGCTGCCCGCAACTTTAGCCATCGTTTTGGCGCTGTCAGTCCCTGCGACTGTACTGGTCGCGCAAAGCGTCCAGCAGCAACAGGCAGAAGCCGATCGCTTCAAAGAGCTTGAGGAATTCCTCGCTGTCTACCGCAAGGTCAAATCGAGCTACGTCGA
>JBKBTH010000007.1:0-15650 GCA_046290915.1 Sphingorhabdus sp. | reverse complement strand
CAAATTGACGGCGAATATGGCGGCCTCGGCCTGACTGTCACGCTTGAGGATGAAGCGGTAAAGGTCATCGCACCCACCAAGGACACGCCCGCTGACAAGGCAGGGATCAAGTCAGGCGACTTTATCACGCATTTGGACGGCAAGTTAATTGTCGGCGGCACGCTTGATGAAGCGGTTGAAGCGATGCGCGGTGCGCCGGGCACTGCCATCAAGCTTACCATATTCCGTCCGGGCCGCGACGCGCCGTTTGATGTTTCACTCACGCGCGCAGTCATTGATTTGAAACCTGTACGGTGGGAAGTGAAAGACCGCATTGGCGTCATTTCGATCACTGGCTTCTCGGAGCAAACCGGCGCTGACGTTGTGGCCGCGGTATCGAGCATCAAGAAATCGCTTGGCGGCAACCCGCTGGGCTACATCGTTGACCTGCGGTCGAACCCCGGCGGCATATTGGACGAAGCCGTTGCCGTGTCCGACGCCTTTCTGGATCGCGGCGAGATTGTTTCCGAACGTGGCCGTGACAAACGCGCTATTGAACGCTGGTGGGCGGAACGCGCCGTTCCAGGTGATGTAACCGGCGGCGCGCCGATTATCGTTTTGGTTGACGCTGGCTCTGCCTCTGCCTCTGAAATTGTGGCTGGCGCGTTGCAAGACCATCATCGTGGCCTCGTCATGGGTGAGCGGAGCTTCGGCAAGGGTTCGGTGCAAAATGTCCTGCCACTGACGCGCGACACCGGCCTTCGCCTTACCGTTGCGCGCTACCATTTGCCGTCAGGCCGCTCTGTTCAGGAAGGCGGCATCAAGCCTGATATTCGCGTGCCCCAACTCTCCGATCCGGATTACAAAAAGCGCGTATCCGTGCGTGAATCCGACTTGCGTCGTCACTTGGTCAATGAACTGAAAGACGACACCAAGGATCTGGAAGAGGACATCGCCGATGATCCCCGTTTTGCCATGACTGCCGAGCAGTTGAAGGCAAAGGGCATTGAAGATTTCCAATTGCATTATGCGATGGAAACATTGCAGCGGCTTGGGCCACGTACGATGAAGCTTGCGGAAAAGCCGGTTAAGGGCAAAGCGCAGAATTGAGTGTGGGTGACCGATATTACCCAATTCCGTCATGCTGAACTTGTTTCAGCATCTTACTTTCCTGTCGGTGCTGAAGTAAGAACCTGAAACAAGTTCAGGATGACAATGATGCGGAGTGAAGTGCGTACATGACGTCGAAATTTGAAAAGGCCCATTGGCTCGCATTCCTGTTGCCCGCCGCTTTGCTCGTGGGCGCATATATCTCGCAATATGTCGGCGGGTTGTACCCTTGCGAAATGTGCTGGTGGCAGCGTTATCCCCATTTTGCCGCGGTCGCGATTGCGCTCGTTGCGTTTGGCGTGGGCAATCTTGCTTTCCGTAAAACATTAGTTGCACTGGCTGCGCTTGCCATTGCTACAAGCGGCCTCATCGCTGGCTTTCATGCTGGCGTTGAATATGGCTGGTGGGAAGGGCTGACCGCTTGCACCGCGACGATTTCGGGTAGCGGTGATGATTTGCTCAAGTCGATCATGAACGCACCGCTTATCCGCTGTGATGTCGCACCATGGTCTTTGTTTGGCATCTCGCTTGCCGGCTACAATTTCCTCTTGTCGTTCGGCGGCGCAATAGCCATCTTGGTGATGATATGGCGCAACAAGAAACCCTGAAAACCGCATCGCAGCGCAAAGTAGCAATCGACCGCATGATTCGCGTGAATCAGGCAGGCGAATTTGGCGCGAAACGCATTTACGCTGGCCAGCTTGCGGTGATGGGCGACCGGACGCCGGCCGCGCGCAGCATCGCGCATATGGCTGAGCAAGAAGAGCGTCACCTCAACGCCTTTGACAAGATGATGGCCGAACGCGGCGTGCGTCCAACCGCGCTGCACCCCATCTGGAACGCTGCCGGTTTTGCACTTGGTGCAGTGTCTGCGGCAATCAGTCCAGAGGCGGCGATGGCGTGCACTGTGGCTGTCGAGACCGAAATTGATCGTCATTATGGCGAACAGCTTGCCGAAATCGGCGATAGTGATCCTGAATTATCGGCAATGATCGCTGATTTTCAGGCCGACGAGCTTGAGCATAAAGCCACCGCACTTGCCGAAGGTGCAGAGCGTGCCCCCGCTTATCCGCTGATGAGCGCGATTGTGCGTCTGGGCTGCCGTACAGCCATCGCGGTGTCGAAACATATTTGAGCTTCATCGCGCATTCAGCCTGCGACGTTCAAGCCATGGCATAGATTTTTGGAGAATATCCCGTGAACGCAATGGCCAGAATTTCCGTCGCCTGTATGGCTCTCATGCTTTCGGCTCAAGCGCCAGCGCAAGACACGCCTGCTGCGCAGCCTGGTGACGAGAAAATCAATCAGCTGATCGTTTACGGCGACGACAAATGCCCCGAAAGCACCGGCGATGAAATCGTCGTCTGTGCACGTATGGGCGAGGCGGACCGTTATCGCATCCCTTCATCGTTGCGCGGTGACCCCAATGACCCGCGCAATCAGGCGATGTCCGAGCGCATCAAGTCCTACGAATATGTTGGTGCAAGCGGCACCATGAGCTGTTCGCCCTCCGGTGCTGGCGGTTTTACGGGCTGCGGCCTTCGTGAAATTGACCGCGCTTATGCCGAAAAGGCGCAAGATCCCGGCATAACCTTTGGCCGCCTGATCGCTGCTGAACGCGCCAAGCGCATGGCGGGCATTGATGCAGAGGCTGCCGAAGTCGAACAGCGCGTGACCGAATTTGAAAAGGGCCGCGCAGAACGCGAAGCGAAGCTGCAGGCGGAACTGGATGCCAAGGACGCGGAGACCGCCGAAGCCGAGCCGCTTCCCGAACCCAAATAAGCCGGGCTAACCCTTCGCTTTTTCTGTGGCGACCCAATCCTTAATCTGCTGCTCCAACACATCGAGCGGGACTGAACCCTGACCCAATACGGCGTCATGGAAAGCAGCAAGGTTGAATTTCGGCCCTAGTTCTTTTGTCGCCATGGTCCGCAATTCGCGAATTTTCAGTTCCCCCAATTTATACGCTAAGGCCTGACCCGGCCAGCTGATGTAGCGGTTGACCTCGGCCTCTATATTGGCGGCCGACAACGCGCTGTTGTCAGTCATAAAATTGATCGCCTGCTGCTTGCTCCAACCCTTGGCATGGATGCCCGTATCGACGACAAGGCGGCACGCGCGCCACATTTCATAAGACAGGCGGCCCATGTCTTTGGCAGGCGTATCATATAGGCCCATTTCGATGCCCAACCGTTCGGAATAAAGACCCCAGCCTTCGGTGAACGCAGTGAAGAACGCGCCATATTTGCGGAAGTCAGATAAAGGCAATTCTTGCTGTAACGCGATTTGGTGATGGTGGCCGGGAACAGCCTCATGCACGGATAAGGCCGGAATCTCCCAAAACGGCCGTTGGTTCAGTTTCGACGTGTTGACGAAATAGGTTCCGGATATCCCGATTTCGGGCGAGCCTTGGTTGTAATATGCGGTGGTCGTTCCCTCGGCAGTCTCTGCCGGAATTTCCTTTATGCCATAGGGCAGGCGGGGCAGGCGACCGAACAGGCTGGGCATCTTGCCATCAATGATCTTGGTCACCCGAGCGACCTTTTCCATCAGCTCTTCGGGCGTCTTGGCGTAATATTGCGGGTCGGTCCGCAAATGTTGGATAAACGCTTCGCGGCTTGGATAACCAGCCTTTGTGGCGACCTCGACCATCTCAGCGCGGATGCGCGCAACTTCGCTGAGGCCAATTTGGTGGATCTGCTCTGCGGTCAGCGCCGTCGTTGTTTCTTCGCGAATGCGGAAGGCGTAATATTTGTCACCGCCGGGCTGCGCAGACACGCCGGGTTCCTTGGCGCAAGCTGGCTTGTAGCTGGCGGTATACCAAGCAAGCTGTTTGTTCAGCGCAGGGTGGATTACGTTGCGGATCGTGGTTTCCGCCGCCCTTGCCAGCGCCGCAAAGTCGGCTTCGGAGACGCCTTCGGGCCGCTTTGCCGCATAGGGTTCATAGAAGCGCGACTTGTTAATGTCAGATGCGATCAGTCCACTAATCGTCCCTTCAAAGCCAGTCAGCGTCACGCAGGGTTGGGTATATTTGCCCTTGATCGCGACATTGGCCACCGCGATGCTCTCGTCATTCACGCGGCCATATTGGGCAATCCGCGCGTTGTAGCTTTCGTAATCGGCTTTCGTGCGAAAGGGCAGGTTTTGGGCCATGCCGGCAAGTTGCTGGTGCCAGCTGGAATAGGTCGTGAAATTGATCGCGCGTTGCCCGAAATTGTTGCCTTCGATGGTCGAATTTAGCGTGCGCCGTAATATGCCTGCCTCCACCTTTGATGCTGCATTCAGCGCATCGGCGGGGATGGCATTTAGCCGGCTGAGAAACATCGCGGCATCCGCTGCCCTCCGGTCCTGCGCGGCCAAGGTGTAGTCACCAAGTTCCCCAGCATAATCGTTCACGCCAAGCGCGCTTGCATATACCGGCTGTTCCTTCAGCGAAGCCGCCCACACATCGTCCACCAAGCGCACAAGATCACCATTGGCATCGGCATATGCCGGCGCAGCAAGCGCCAAGATCGATCCAGCAAGTAACAATTTGCGCATATGACTTCTCCGTGAAATAACAACGTACTGACTAAAGCAGGGGAGACGGCAAATGACCAGACTGTTCCGCAAAGCCGAGGCAGTGCCAAAATCGCAACTGGTCCTGCGGGATCGTTTTGACCAGTTGCTATCGCTCGGTGCCGTGCTGCTATTGGTTGCTTTGACTATCGCCGTTTTCAAAGGCCGCGGGGATTGGCCACAGATACCTGCATCTGTCTGGTTTCACCTTGTGACCATTGCCACGGCGCTTGTCCTGACCCCGATAATGTTGCTGCGCCAACGTGGAGACAAGTGGCATAAGCAGATTGGCTATATATGGCTCGTTGCGATGTTTGTGACCGCTGCGATAAGCCTCGACATTCGGCTGATAAACCGGGGCAGCTTCAGCATCATCCATTTGCTTTCGGTCTGGACGATTATTCAGTGTACCCTCATTCTTTGGAGTGCGCGCCAACGGAATACGGCTCGTCACAGAAGTGCTGTGCGCGGAATGGTGCTTGGCGCACTTTTGATTGCGGGCTTTTTCACATTCCCATTCAACCGCTTGCTTGGTCAGTGGCTCTTTAGTTAGCGGTAATTGTCCACGATCGCGAACATGGCGGTGATTTGATCGCGCTCGCTTTGGGTGAGTTCAGGCCGCCAGATATCGAATATCAGCACCAGCCGGTCATAGGCGCTGTTGTTCCACGCTTCATGTTCGACACTGTCGTCAAAGGCGATAACCTTGCCCTCTTGCCATTCTATCGTGCTGCTGCCGACGCGAAAGCCGCAATCTGGTGGCACCACCAGCGGCAGGTGGCAGATATAGCGGCTGTTCAACATGCCCGTATGCGGCGGGATTTTTGCGCCTGGCCGAAGCAGCGACAGCATGACGGAAGGCGCGCGCGGGCCAATGTGACACAGCGGCACATGGCCCATCACTGCTCTATAGATGTTGGGGCAGCGCGCGAGATGTTCGTCCACCGCGGCGCCATTTTGCCACAAATGCAAAGTGCTCCAGTCCGAATTTTCGAGCAGGCCATGATGGTCCTGTTGCGGGCGGGCATTTGCGACCTTCATATATGGCTGGAACCCGTCATGCCGCGCAAGCAAAGCAAGCGCCTCGCGCTGCATTTCGGGGAATTGACCCTCCAGCTTTGCCACCCAATCCCACGCTTTTGTGTCGGCAAATTCGACATGCGTCATATCGGGATAATAATGCGCCATGGGTTTTTGCGGAAACTGCCGAAATTCTGCGGGACGTTGCACATCGCCAAACATCATATCGAGCGACTGGCGAAAACGTGGATGTTGCTGTTCGCGTGGAAAGCCCGCTGCGCTCAATCCATTCAGCAACGTATTCCGGAACAGGTCAGCCAGCCATGTAACGGCGGCGTTCGCGCGCGCAACTTGTGAGCGGACTGCCGGGTCAGACGATGGCCTTGCCGCGGCAGTGCGAATGGCGGCGCTGTAATATGCATTGGCGGCGCGGCGGTCACCGGCTTCGCGGCGGCGGTCGGCTTTGGCAATCAGCGCGATGATGTCAAAACGGTCCGCAGTCAGGCGCGCATCGGCCTGCGCCTCGGAAGGGAAACCTGCTGGGGTCTTGGGTTCTGCGGACGACATCGCCAAGCACTACGCCATTGCGGGGCGTTTTGGCAATGTCAGCGCCTATCTGTTGCGCGCCCGGCGGGCTTCCTCTTTTGCAACACGAATCTGGTCCTCAAGGTCGCGGCCCATATTTTCGAAGGCAGGCATCATCGTTGCCATTGCACGGGCGAAGCCGCCCATCATGCCAACCATTTCCCGGCTACGATCACCCAGTTCCTCGGGCAGATAATCGCTATCGCGGCCCGCAAGGTCGGCAATGGTCGCATCGCGCCGTATCTGCCTTTTAACTGTTCCTGGACGTGCATTCTCAATCGCCTCGGCAAAGCCACCCACAGGCATACGCATCATGGCGCCGGCCATGTTTTCAACGACCACGGCGACAGTATCCTGCATTGCAGGGTCAGCGAGACGACCAGCGAAATCGTCGATGTCGGCTTGGCTCCCAGAAGCGTCGCTAGCATCACGATAATCGCGATCCGCTGGCGCGACGGCATCATCGTCGGCAGCAGAGGTTAGGTTACCGGTGCCTGACACATACACAATCTCCTGCGCTGCAACAGGCGCGGCGAGGGACAGCAATGGCAGCACAAAAAGCGATAAGGTAACGCGCATGACTCATCCTCGCTAAAACACAAACGTAAGCGGCTGCATTAGCGAGGTGAGGCTGAGTGCAAGCTGAACGATTTGGTCAGCCTGCATCCATTTGTGTAAATCGTCGTAACCGCAGGGCTATTCAGCGGCTTCCAACACCTGATGGTCGGAAAGCGGCTGGCTTAAGCGCGTCAGCATTTCCTTTGGACAAATCTGCCAGAATTCGCCGCGTCTCCGGTCCCAATCTTCAAGCAATGATTTGGACCATGCACTGTCGGTCGCTTGGGCATGCGCGGCGATGAGCGACTTGAGCTGGTCTTCCCAATAGGCGCTGTCGAGTCGTTGCCAGACGATGCTATCGGGGTTGGCCATCGTTGCAAAATCGCCTTCGGTGTCGAGCACAAATGCCATGCCGCCCGTCATCCCTGCGCCAAAGTTGCTGCCAACCTTGCCCAGGATGATGGCCATGCCGCCGGTCATATATTCCAGACCGTTCGAGCCGCAGCCTTCGACAACGACATGCGCGCCAGAGTTGCGGACCGCAAAGCGTTCGCCCGCTTGGCCAGCCGCCAAAAGCCGCCCCGATGTCGCACCATAAAGCACGGTGTTGCCGATGATGCTGTTCTGCTGACTGGCGAGCGGACTGCTGACCGTTGGCCGCACGATGATGGTGCCGCCCGAAAGGCCTTTGCCGACATAGTCATTGGCATCGCCAAACACTTCCAAGGTAATACCCTGACACAGGAAGGCGCCAAGCGACTGTCCAGCCGAACCACGCAGGCGGACATGGACATGTCCTTCGGCGAGGCCCTTCATTCCGTAAAGGCGCGTAATTTCCGAGCTTAGCCGTGTACCAACCGCACGGTGCGTGTTGCGGACATTATAAGTCAGCTGCATCTTCTCGCGCCGTTCGAACACTGGCTTTGCATCATGGATCATTTGCGCATCAAGGCTGTCAGGCACTTCGTTGCGGAATGTCGGGATGCTGAAGCGCCGCGCGCTGTCGGGCGCATCGACCTTGGCAAGAATCGGGTTGAGATCGAGATCGTCCAAATGCTCCGCGCCGCGGCTGACCTGGCGAAGTAACTCGGTACGCCCGATAACTTCGTCCAAGCTGCGATAGCCAAGCTTGGCTAGAATCTCGCGCACTTCCTCGGCAATGAAGGTCATCAGATTGATCACCTTTTCAGGGGTGCCCGTGAACTTCTTGCGCAATGCTTCGTCCTGAACACAGACCCCGACAGGGCAGGTGTTGGAATGGCATTGACGCACCATGATGCAACCCATCGCCACAAGGCTGAGCGTGCCGATGCCGAATTCTTCGGCACCCAGGATCGCGGCAATCACGATATCGCGTCCGGTTTTCAGGCCGCCATCGGTGCGCAGCTTGATACGATGCCGCAAGCCGTTGAGCGTCAGTACCTGATTGGCTTCGGACAGCCCCATTTCCCATGGCGTGCCCGCATATTTGATGCTGGTTTGCGGGCTGGCGCCAGTGCCGCCTACGTTGCCCGAAACCAAGATGACGTCGGCATGTGCCTTCGCCACGCCAGCGGCAATAGTGCCAATGCCCGCGGCACTGACCAGCTTTACACACACCCGCGCACGCGGGTTGATTTGCTTCAGGTCGTAAATCAGCTGGGCAAGGTCTTCGATCGAGTAAATATCATGGTGCGGTGGTGGCGAAATGAGCGTTACGCCGGGCGTTGAATGCCGCAGCCGCGCAATCATTTCGGTTACCTTGAAACCGGGCAACTGCCCGCCTTCGCCGGGCTTTGCACCCTGTGCGACCTTGATTTCAATTTCTTCGCATGCGCCAAGATATTCGGCAGTCACGCCAAAACGGCCGCTGGCGATTTGCTTGATAACGCTGTTGGCATTGTCGCCATTTTCATATGGCTTGAACCGCTTGCTGTCTTCGCCGCCTTCGCCCGATACGGCCTTTGCGCCAATCCGGTTCATGGCAATGGCCAATGTCTCATGCGCCTCGGGAGACAAAGCACCGAGCGACATGCCCGGCGTGACAAAGCGTTTGCGAATTTCGGTGATGGCTTCGACTTCATCAATCGCCACGGGTTCCGTCGCGAAATTGAATTCGAGCAAATCACGCAGGTAAATCGGCGGCAGTTCTTTTACGCCTTGGGCAAATTGTGTGTAGGTCGAATAGCTGTCATTCGCGACAGAGCTTTGCAGAAGGTGCATCAAGCCCGCCGAGTACGCATGCTCCTCGCCGCCATTGCGTTGCTTGTAAAAGCCGCCAACGGGCAAGCGGGCAACCGCGGTGTCAAACGCCTCTTCGTGGCGATCACGCGCGTTCACATATAACGAATGATATCCTTCACCCGAAATCTTGTTCGGCATTCCGGGGAAGAAGTCATTGACCAAGGCGCGTGACAGGCCAACAGCTTCGAAATTATAGCCGCCACGATAGCTGGAGATGACTGCGATGCCCATTTTGGACATGATCTTCAGCAGGCCTTCGTTGATCGCAGTGCGGTAATTCTCGACCGCTTCAGTCAGCGTAAGGCCACCCAACAGCCCGCGTGCATGGCGGTCGCCAATTGCGGCTTCGGCCAGATAGGCGTTAACCGTCGTCGCACCGACACCGATCAGGACCGCAAAATAATGCGTGTCGAGACATTCGGCAGAGCGGACGTTGATCGACGAATAGCTCCGTAATCCATTGCGCACCAGATGTGTGTGCACAGCCGCAGCGGCGAGGATCATGGCAATGCCAACGCGGTCGGCGCTAATATTTTCGTCGGTCAGGAACAGCTCGGATTTGCCCATGCGCACCGCGGCGACCGCTTCCTCACGAATGCGGGTAATGGCAGCGCGAAGGCCCTCTTGTCCTTCGGATATGTCATATGTGCAGTCAATTTCTGCGCCCGCCGCGCCAAAGGCAGACTTCAATCGGCGCCAGTCATGCGCGGTGAGAACCGGGCTGGCCAAGACAAGCACGTCCGCATTCTGGCTCTTTTCTTCCAATATGTTGGCAAGGTTCGAGAAACGCGTCTTGAGGCTCATCACGTGCCGTTCGCGCAGACTGTCTATGGGCGGGTTTGTGACTTGGCTGAAATTCTGGCGGAAGAATTGGCTGATGAGGCGCGGCTTGTCGCTGATGACAGCAAGCGGTGTGTCGTCACCCATCGATCCAATGGCTTCCTTGCCATCTTCGATCATCGGCGCGAGGATCATTTCGACATCTTCAAGCGTCATGCCTGCCGCGACCTGACGCTTGGTAAGTTCAGCGCGCGACCAAGCCGGTGCCGCATCCTGCGCCACATCGGGCAAGTCGGTGATTGCACGGAATCCTTGCACAAGTGCGCCATAATCCTGCTCCGCCGAGATACGGTCTTTCAACTCGTCGTCTCGGTACAATTTGCCTTCGTCGAGGTTGACGGCAATCATTTGGCCAGGACCAAGGCGGCCCTTTTCCAATATTGTGGTTTCCGGCAAAACGACCATGCCTGTTTCCGAACCGATGACGAGCAGATTGTCCGACGTCCGGCTATAGCGCAGCGGGCGAAGGGCATTGCGGTCGACGCCTGCGACGGCCCAGCGGCCATCGGTCATCGCAAGCGCCGCGGGGCCATCCCATGGCTCCATGACGCTGGACATATATTCATACATCGCGCGGTGTGACGCGGGCAGATTGGGGTTTGACTGCCACGCTTCGGGGATCAGCATCAGCTTTGCAGTTGGCGCTTCCTTGCCCGACCGGACCAATGTTTCGAACACGGCATCAAGTGCTGCGGTGTCCGATGAACCTGCCGGAATAACCGGCTTAATGTCATCCGATTGCGCGCCAAAGGCGATGCTGGCCATCTTGATTTCGTGGCTCTTCATCCAGTTCTGGTTACCACGGATTGTGTTGATTTCGCCATTGTGCGCGAGGCCACGAAAGGGCTGCGCCAACCACCATTGCGGAAAAGTGTTGGTCGAATAACGCTGGTGGAAAATCGCGACGCGGCTTTCAAAGCGGTCGTCCTGAAGATCGGGATAAAAGACCGAAAGACTTTCTGCGAGGAACAGGCCCTTATAGACAATCGACCGGCACGACAGCGAGCAGATGTAGAAATCGCGAATCTGCGCAGCGATGATCTTCTTTTCGATCCGGCGACGGACAAGATACAGGTTCTTTTCAAATTCGGCTGCATCCACCGCATCGGGCATGGGGCCCGCAATCATGATCTGTTCGATCTCTGGCCGTGTTGCCTGCGCCTTGGTGCCGATAACGGACACGTCGACCGGTACCTGCCGCCAGCCATAAATGGTGTAGCCAGCGTCGATGATTTCGGCCTCAACGATTGTTCGGCAATTTTCCTGTGCGCTCAGATCCGTGCGGGGCAGAAACACCATGCCGACCGCCAAACGGTTTGGCATCGGGCGGTGGCCGCTGTCTGAAATGGCATCGTCAAAGAAGCGGACGGGCAGGTCGATATGAAGCCCGGCGCCGTCACCCGTCTTGCCATCGGCATCGACGGCACCCCGGTGCCAAACGGCCTTGAGCGCTTCAATTCCAGCAGCCACCACGCGACGTGACGGCTTGCCATCAGTTGCGGCAATCAAGCCAACGCCGCAGGCATCGCCTTCATATTCAGGGCGATACATGCCGTCACGGGCAAGGCGTTCATGTTCAGTCGTGGGAAAAACCTGGGTCATATTTATAATCCGTTATGCTGGCGGTGCAGCATCCTCTGCTTGCTCGGTTGTTTCTGTCACGGGGCTTGGCGGCGGCGGCAAATGCGCTGTCGCTGCTTCCACTTTCTTCATGATTGCTGGCATGGCTTCGATAATTTTGGGCGTCATGCCAAATGACGCCTGCATCATTTCCTTGTCAGTAAATGTGCTCATGAAATTACCCGCAAAGCTTGCGCCGCTGGGCGTCGCAAAAAAAGCATTGATGTCGTTCAGTTCAGTCAGCGTATATTTCTTGGCGTAGATGCTCGATAGCGCGGTGCGGACTTCGGGCTCCAATTCGCCCATCATAGCGCCCATTTCTTCGAACATCACCTTCATCATGATGTCCATGCGCTCGCGGAAATGCGGGTCACGTTCGGCGGCGATTTGTTCAAGGGTTTCGCCCTTCTTCATGGTATCGTCGCCAGCCATCCCCGCCATGGCAGCCGCATCGAGGCCCATGATCTGGTCCATCATTCCCTCGGCCATGCTGTCCATCACATCCTTCATGATGCGTTGGTATGTGCCGGGTGGAACGAGCCGTATGACGACATTCTCTGCAGCTTTCAGGCGGGCTGGGTCGACCTGGATTGCGGCTGTCTCGGTTTTATCCGGCTCAGCCATTGCAGGCGTGCCAAGCGCGAACAAAGCCAAAGGTAATGCGCCGTTTCGTAATGCCGATTTCAACACCATCATTCTCCCTAAGTTAAGCGGATGTCACTTCGCTTTGCCGAAATATTTGCCGGCTTCATCCATCAATTGAATGGCCGCACCTTCGCCTGCTTTTCTACCGATTTCCTGTCCAGCCATGCTCAGCTTTTCCTGCATCTTGGGCTGTGCTGCGGTCATTGATTGACCTGCACTTGATTCCATAAATGCGCGGATGGTGGCAAGGTCAGCGGGCGTAATCTCGCTCACAAATTGCTGGGCGGCTTGTTCAATGATGTTGGAATACTCTGTGCGCAAACCGCTCATCAGCAGTTCGCCGAAACGCTTTGCAAATGCGGCCTGACCGCCTGGATAATTGGTTTCGATCTTGGCGATGAGATCTGCGCCGCCGTCAATCTGGCTAAGCTGTCCGATGAAACCCGATTCCATCACTGGCACAAGCTGCGTGAACATCGCCTCCAGCGTTTTTTCGGTGTTGTTGGCGATGAGAATTGCGCGCGCATCATCGACTGCCGATGATGCTGGAACTGTCTGTGCAAATGCGGGTGCCGTTGAAAGAGACAACAGACCGACTGCGCACAATTGAACGAACCCCAACTTTCTCATGCTGCAATCCTCTCACGCTTTTGCTTTGCCTGTAACCATTTGTGCATATGCTGTGTGACGTCACGCCCATCGCGAATGGCCCATACGACAAGGCTGGCACCGCGCACGATGTCACCGATGGCAAATACACCGTCAAGGTTGGTCATTTGCGTTGCATGATCCACGCGAATGGTGCCCCAGCGGGTGACGTTGAGGTCAGCCGCGCCAAACAATACAGGCAGGTCCTCGGCTTCGAAACCGAGCGCGGTAATCACCAGATCGGCATTCAGCGTGAAGTCACCTTGCGGGTCATTTTCTGGCGCGCGGCGACCCGATGCATCTGGCGCACCCAGCCGCATCTTGGAAACTTGAACACGCTCGACCTTGCTATTGCCTTCGAAGCCCTTGGGACCCGACAGCCAGACAAACTCGACACCTTCTTCTTCGGCGTTCGCCACTTCACGTTGCGATCCAGGCATATTTTCGCGGTCGCGGCGGTACAGGCATTTGACGGATTTTGCGCCTTGACGGATCGCTGTGCGAACACAGTCCATTGCGGTATCGCCGCCGCCAATGACGACGACATTCTTGCCTTCGGCATTCAGCGCGCCGCTTTCGAATGCGGGCACAGCATCGCCAAAGCCCTTGCGGTTGGATGCGGTGAGAAAATCAAGCGCAGCCACTACGCCGTTGAGATCGCCGCCTGGTAGCGAAACCGCGCGCGCCTTGTAAACGCCGGTCGCGATCAACACAGCATCATGCTTGGCACGCAAAGCGTCCAACGTGGCGTCGCGGCCGACTTCGAAGTTGGGATGGAAATGGATGCCAGAATCCTCAAGCCGCTTCACGCGGCGCATGACGACATCTTTCTCAAGCTTGAAACCCGGAATGCCATAAGTCAGCAGGCCGCCCATGCGGTCGTAGCGGTCGTACACATGAACCTCATAACCAGCGACGCGCAAATATTCTGCAGTGGTTAGGCCACCGGGTCCGCCGCCGATAATCCCTACAGATTGGCCGCGCGAAGGCCCAACCTCAACGGGTTCAACCCAGCCCTGTTCCCAAGCTGTGTCCGTGATATATTTTTCAACTGAGCCAATGGTCACGGCGTCGTGGCCGGAAAACTCAATGACGCAATTGCCTTCGCACAATCTGTCCTGCGGACAAATGCGGCCGCATATTTCGGGCATGGTGCTCGTTAGATTGGATAACTCATATGCCTCGCGTAAACGGCCTTCTGCGGTCAGGCGCAGCCAATCGGGGATATGGTTGTGCAACGGGCAGTGGACCGAACAATAAGGCACGCCGCATTGTGAGCAACGCGACGCCTGGTCCGCTGCATCTTGGGTCTTATAACGCTCCGCAATTTCTGCAAAATCTTCTGCGCGCAGTTGGGCCGTCCGCTTTTCAGGATAGGCCTGCGGTTTCGAGATAAATTTCAGCATCGGGTCTTTTGCCACAGCGCACGCTCCTTGAAGATGCACTGCGCGTAACGCCGCAAACGGTTGATGTCACGCAGAAAACCCAATAATAGGTCAACATAACTTACCTATCATCTGTATTTTGTGGCTTAATATTCGCGCCACGCAATATTGTTTCAAATATTTATGGCCGATTCGGTCTTTATCGCATGACCAGCCAAATCAAGGCCGCTGACCCCACAATGATTCGGTAATATGCGAAAGGGGCAAATCCAAATCTGCCTACCAGCGCAACGAATGCTTTTACGACTACAACTGCAACGACAAATGCGGCGGTGAAACCAATCGCGATCATGTCGAGGTCATCGGCGCTGAGCAGCGCTCGGTCTTTCCACAGTGCATAGACCGTCGCGGCCATCATGGTTGGCACAGCCAGGAAAAACGAAAACTCGGCGGCCGTTTTGCGTTCGACGCCCATCATCAACCCGCCCATGATAGTTGCGCCGGATCGGCTCACTCCGGGCAACATGGCGGTGCACTGGATCAGACCAATAGATAAGGCGGTGCCAAAGGGTATCTCTTCGACCGAGTTAAAGCGGACGTTCTTCACGATCCGCTCAAGAACCAATATTATAATGCCGCCGACAATCAGCGCGATGGCAACAATTTCGGGCGTTTGCATAGCGGCGCGAATGGCGTCGTAAGCGACAACGCCAATGAGAAGCGCTGGTGCAAAGCCAAGAATGATGTTTCGCGTAAAAGCTATGGGCCCGGGCTGTGCCTTGAGTAGCCCCATGCCCACCGCCCAAAAGCGCTGCCAATATACCAGCAGCACCGCCAATATAGCGCCAAGCTGGATTGCAATCTTGAACGCGATGGAACTGTTGTCGGTAAATCCGACCAGTTCTCCAGCCAGAATGAGATGGCCGGTGGACGATACGGGCAGAAACTCCGTGAGCCCCTCAATAATGCCGAGGAGAACGGCGATCAGCCAATCGTTCACTGTCCGCCGCCAAACCGCCCATGCCGGCGATAAATATTCAACCAATCCGCAGCGATCGTATCTAGCGGCGTCGGCACAATGCCGTAAGCGGCGAGACCGTCCGTGCCAGTCACGATATTGTCATTACCCAGCATCTTATATTGATCGTCCGTGATCGGGGCACCCGGCAACCAGCCCGTGCCCTTGGCGAGCATCTTTGCTGCAATGTCGGGCACTTCAACAAATATGGGATCGCGGCCAATGGCTTTGGCGATCCAGCGGTTCAGTTCCATCATCGAAAATATTTCCGGGCCACCCAGCTCAAGCGTGCTTCCGTCCTGATGGGACACGGCCTTTGCAACTGCTTTGGCAACGTCGCCTGCGAACACAGGCTGGAACTTTGTGTCCGCACCAATGACGGGAATGACCGGAAGCGAACGGATCATTCCGGCAAAACGATTGATAAACTGGTCTTCCCGGCCAAACACGATAGACGGGCG
>JBKBTH010000078.1:2928-7465 GCA_046290915.1 Sphingorhabdus sp. | reverse complement strand
ATTATCTCACACCGCGAGATGTCATAAAGGCTTGTGTGCAGCATAAAATCACCACGCTCGCCGCAGTGCCTCCATTATGGGTACAGCTGACAGAGCAGATATGGCCATCCGAAGCCACGCAGAACATGAGGCGACTGACGAATTCGGGTGGTGCATTGACGCCAAGCCTAGTAAAAATGCTGCGCAGCATATTTGGTGAGAGGACGGACATCTTCGCGATGTACGGCCTGACCGAAGCCTTCCGCTCAACCTTTCTTGACCCTGCTCTGATCGACGCAAACCCAACGAGCATGGGGCGCGGCATTCCCCTTGCCGAGATCATGGTGGTCGCGCCCGACGGCAGCGAAGCCGCGCCTGACGAACCCGGAGAGTTGGTCCACGCAGGGCCTTTGGTTGCGCAAGGCTACTGGCAGGACGAGGCCCGTACCGCCGAACGCTTCAAGGCGGCGCCAACCTTTTCCAAATATGGCGGCCTAGCCGTTTGGTCGGGCGACACCGTCCGCCGCAATGCCGATGGCTTGCTCTATTTTGTCGGCCGCGATGATGCGATGATCAAAACCAGCGGCAATCGCGTCTCTCCCACCGAAATTGAAGAAGCCGCCGTTGAAAGCGGACTGGTTGCAGAGGCCTGTGCCTTGGGCCGCAAGGACGAACGTCTGGGGGCGGCAATCATATTGTTTGTGCGTGGGGGCGGTGACGACGAGGCGCTAAAGGCGCATTTAAAGGCGACTTTGCCGAATTTCATGCAGCCAGCGGAAATCCTTTGGCTTGAGGCTTTCCCAAAAAGTGCCAATGGGAAGCTTGATCGAAATATATTGGCGCAAAGGCTAGCGGCGTGAAAGATACTGGACCCATTCCAGCTGGTTACAGCGCCATCGACGGTGAGCTCGCCATTGGCGGGGTGACCGTGTCGGCGCTCGTGGAGCAGGCAGGTGACACGCCGTTGTTTGTCTATTCCTCCGACCATCTGCGCCAACGCGTGGCCGATTTGCGCGCCGCAATGCCAAAGCGCTTGGCCATACATTATGCGATGAAGGGCAATCCTTTTCCTGCAGTGCTGAAACTGATGAACGGCCTTGTCGACGGTTTTGACATTGCATCAGGCGGCGAACTTGAACTGGCACTGGCTGCCGGTGTTGAACCAACCATGATCAGCTTTGCTGGACCCGGCAAGCGGGACCGCGAATTGGAACGCGCCATTTCTCTGGGCGTGACGCTGAATTGCGAATCTGAAGGCGAAGTCAAACGCGCTATCGTCATTGGCGCAATGCTGGGCGTTACGCCGCGTCTTGCGGTCCGGGTAAACCCCAGCTTCGACCTCAAGGGCTCAGGCATGAAAATGGGTGGCGGGGCGAAGCAATTTGGGGTCGACGCCGAACGCGTGCCAGCACTTGTCAAACGCGTCATTGCGTCAGGCGCGGAATATCGCGGCTTTCATATTTATGCAGGCTCACAGGCGCTAAAGGCCGACGCTATCATCGAAATGCAGGCACAAACGCTCGCATTGGTCGCCGAATTGACCAATGCCATTGGTGTTGCACCTCCGCATGTCAATTTGGGCGGCGGCTTTGGTATTCCTTATTTTCCGGGCGATACGCCAGTCGACATCACTGCCGTGGGCGCGGCGCTTGGCGACGCACTTGATGCGCTTCCAGCGAAGCTTTCAGATACGCATTTCTGCATCGAGCTCGGCCGTTACCTTGTGGGCGAAGCCGGAGTCTATCTGACGCGCATCGTGGACCGCAAAGTCAGCCATGGCGAAGTCTTCCTGATCACGGATGGCGGTTTGCACCATCAACTCGCCGCGAGTGGCAATTTCGGCACGGTGATACGCCGAAACTATCCGGTGGCGATTGCGAATAAATTTGGTGCGGAGCCTGAAGAGGTCGCATCAATCGTTGGCTGTTTGTGCACGCCGCTGGATAAGCTGTCGGATCAAGCAAATTTGCCGCGCGCAGATGTGGGGGATTTGGTCGCTATCTTCTGCGCCGGTGCTTATGGTGCCAGCGCAAGTCCTGCAAACTTCTTAGGCCAAGGGCCAGCGCTAGAGATATTGGTCTAAAAGCGGACTTTAGTCTTTGCCATTGTCAGCAGGGCCGCCGACAAGCACAAAATGCCGGTCGCAATAGCCGCAATCGACATAGCCTTTTTCATCAATCTGAAGCCAGACGCGTGGGTGACCCAATGCTGCAGGGATATCGCCGCTGCCGTCGCAAGCAACGCGCGGTTCACGGACTCGGATGGTTTCGGGATTGTTGTTCATCCGCGGCGCTTAGCAAAGCCACTGCAGGGCTGCAACGGCTCAGAAATAATTGAGCGTGATTGACCAGTTGCCGGTGTAGCGGCCAGCTGGCTGATTGGCGGCAACTTCTAATGTAGCGCCAATTGGAAATGCAAAGATGCCGTTTGTAGCCGCAATCCGAAAGCGAAGCGGCGCGGTGGTAAGAACGGCCGTTGGCGTGCTGCCGATGACAAAATCGCGGACTCGCATCGGGGCACCGGGACCAGTCAGAAAAATACTGTTCGCACCGAGAGAGATATCGACGCGTTGGTTGAACGCTCCTTGACCGGCAAAGGATGCGGGCTTGTGACCGCCGCCATTTGCCAAGGTAACGCCGCCTGTCTGGGTGCGTGTTCCGGTTGGTGTGACTGTGACCGTTCCTGCGGTTGCTCCCCGAACGACCGTTCCAAAATCCAGATTGTCGTCGATTACGAAGGACAAGGGCCGAACAATGGTGATTTCAGCGCTGCCGGGAGTCGTCCCTGCATGCGCGGGTTGCGCCGCCATTGTGGCAAAGGCAGCCAGCAGTGAGGCCGTCACAGCACGTTGAAGAAATCGGTTGGTCCAGATCATCCTCAAGCAGTTAACCCCGAAAAGTAAATATATTCTCTAGAACCGCCTGGCAAAACATATACCGCGTCGGTTCATTGATAATCCAACGTAGCGATAAACGACCCTGAATATGTACCAGCCGGCTGATTGGCGCCGACATGCAAGCGCGCCGCCACCGCAAATTGGAACACGCCGTCCGCTGGTACGATGCGGTAGTTGGGTGAATTTCCTAATTGCGCTAACGAAGCCTCGGGCCCTACCGCAAAAATATCCACAGTCATTGCCGGACCCGGACCAATCAAACTGATAACAGCTGGAGAAATACGAATACGCACGCGCTGGTCTTGCGCACCCATGCCGGCAAAACGGGCCGCTTGATAATCATTCCCAACGGGCACGATGCCATTGGTAGCGGTTCGTGTGTTCGTTTCCGAAATTGATACGGTCCCCGCAACATTAGCAGGGATAATGCGGCCAAAGTTGAGGTTCTCGTTGTTAACGAAGGTCAATGGCGTGACGATAACAATCTGCGCCTCGCCGGTGGCTGGGGTTGCCCATGTTGTAGACGGCATGGCTGCGAGCGCAGACATTGCTGCAAGAGCACCGAGAAAAGATGAGCGTTCCATATCGGACATGTAGCATAATATATGCAAACGACTGTAACTTAAGCCTTCAAGACTTGGTTAATCATTAGCAGCATTTCCCGTGATTGCTTAGCAAGGCGGCGTTCGCTATCGCAGGCAGATGTCTGAACAAGCGATCTCCATCAAAAATCTCTCCAAAAAATATGCCGGCGGCAAACAGGCGTTGAACGACGTCAGTTTCGACGTTGCTCAAGGGTCGATTTTCGGGCTTCTGGGGCCGAATGGCGCGGGCAAATCCACGTTGATCAACATATTGGCCGGGTTGGTGATGAAAAGCTCCGGCTCTGCATCGATCTGGGGTTTTGATATTGATGCCAATCCTCGCAATGCCAAGGCATCGATCGGGATCGTCCCGCAGGAAATCATGTTCGATCCTTTCTTCACACCGAAGGAAGCGCTTGAGTTGCAGGCGGGCCTGTACGGCGTGCCGAAGTCCAAGCGGCGGACGATGGAGCTGCTAAAAGCTGTCCGGCTTGAGGACAAGGCCGATGCCTATGCCCGGACATTGTCGGGCGGCATGAAAAGGCGTCTGCTGGTGGCCAAGGCCATGGTTCACGCACCGCCTGTTATCGTGCTCGACGAACCTACCGCTGGTGTCGATATCGAGCTTCGCCAGCAGCTATGGGACTATGTGCTTGAACTGAACAAGCAAGGCGTGACCGTTGTCCTGACCACCCACTATCTTGAAGAAGCCGAGCAATTGTGTGATCGGATCGCCATCATCAACCATGGGCAGCTGATCGCCAATAAGCCTACGCGCGAATTGGTGGGCATGGCCCGCGAAAAGGCCGTCGTTCTGACACTGGATCGGGATGTAACCGTCGCGCCGACGCACGAGGCCTTTGAAAAATCCGAGCTGGTAAGTGAGCGGACGATCGAGATTACCTATAACAAGGATCGCATGAACGCGGGCGAGGTGTTGACGACGATACAAGGGCTAGGCCTCGGGATTGTTGACGTAACGACCAAGGAAGCTGACCTTGAGGATGTCTTCCTGCGTTTGACGAGCAGCGCATAAATGGACGTCGACGTTCTTATTATCGGATCGGGTGCGGCCGGA
>JBKBTH010000078.1:0-2918 GCA_046290915.1 Sphingorhabdus sp. | reverse complement strand
CTTCAACTTGCGACAACCCGAAAAGTCGCCGTGTTGGCAAAGGGATCGATCTCCGATGGCGCGACAGCCTGGGCACAGGGGGGCATCGCCGCCGTGCTTGAGCCCGGCGATAATTTTGAAAACCACATCGAAGATACGATGGTCGCTGGTGCCGGGCTGAATAACCGTGCGACAGTCGAATTTGTTGTCGAAAATGCGCCTGTTGCTATCGAACGGCTGGCAAAGCTGGGTGTGCCATTTAATCTTGAAGGCAATGACTGGCACCTAACCCGTGAAGGCGGGCACAGCCACCGCCGCATCGTCCATGTCGATGACGCCACCGGTTGGGCCGTGCAGCAGGCATTGGAGGCAGCGGCAAGAGCGCATCCCAATATCGAGCTGGTGCCTGACATGGTTGCTGTTGATTTGATATCTGGCCGCCATCAGGAACGGTTTTCGACCTCAGGCCGCGTGCATGGCGTCTACGCGCTCAACCGCCAGACAGGTCAGGTCGAGAGCTTCACCGCGCGCGCTACGATTTTGGCCAGCGGCGGCGCAGGTCGTACTTATCTGTATTCCACCGCCCCACGTGGTGCGACAGGAGACGGCATAGCCATGGCATGGCGCGCTGGCTGCCGCGTGTCGAACATGGAATTCATGCAATTTCACCCGACCTGTCTGTATAATCTGGAAGTGAAAAACTTCCTGATTACCGAGGCTGTGCGCGGCGAAGGCGGAATATTGAAAAATCCGAAGACCGGACATCGCTATATGCCTGATTATGACGACCGTGCAGAGCTTGCCCCGCGCGATATCGTTGCCCGCGCCAATGATGCCGAGATTAAGCGCGACGGTCTTGACTACGTCCATCTGGATATCAGCCACAAGCCCGCCGAGTTTGTGAAGAGTCATTTCCCGAACATTTATGAAAAGCTGATGGGGCTTGGTATCGACATTACGCGCGAGCCCATTCCTGTCGTGCCAGCGCAGCACTATACTTGCGGCGGCGTTCTGGTCGACCTTGATGGCCGAACCGATGCACCGGGTCTGTATGCTGCTGGCGAAGTGACGCAAAGCGGACTTCATGGCGCCAATCGCCTCGCGTCAAATTCGCTGTTGGAATGCTTCGTCTTTGGTGACGCCTGCGCGCGCCATATTGATGCCAATTGGGATAGCCTGCCGCCACCGCCGCCCATCCGCGCATGGGATGAAAGCCGCGTGACGGACAGTGACGAAGAAGTCGTCATTGCGCAATGTTGGCGCGAAATCCGTCAGTTTATGTGGAATTTTGTCGGCATTGTCCGTACGACCAAGCGTCTTGAACGCGCGCAGCACCGTATCGATCTGCTGCGGAGCGAGGTTGCGGATTATTACAGCCATTTCCGCGTAACACCCGACTTGATTGAACTGCGTAACCTCGTCGAGGTCGCGGCGCTTATCATCCAGTCCGCTTTGTCACGGCATGAAAGCCGTGGTTTGCATTTCACGCTCGATTATCCCGAAACGCTAACGGAGGCGGTTGATACCGTGTTGGTCCCATGAAGAAACTGCTCCCGCTTATTGCTTTAGTCGCGATTTCGCCCGTGTACGCTGCGACCCCCGAAGAAACCGCGCGCGAAGTGTTGGCGAAATCCCCGATCATGGACGGTCATAATGATACGCCGCACCAGATTGCGGAGCTGTTCGACCGGGATTTCTCCAAATTCAACCTGTCGGTGCTCCCGGCCGATGTTTTGGCGAAAACCCATACGGATATTCGCACGGCGCGGGCCGGATTCCTCGGCGGCCAATATTGGTCGGTATATGTTGACGCCGCATTGCCCAAGCATGAGGCTGTGACGCGAACGATCGCACAGATCGATGTCGTGCGGCAGATGATTGCGCGTTACCCCGAAACCTTTGCCTATGCGTCGACAGCTGCTGAGGTTGAGGGCGCCATGAAGTCAGGCAAGATCGCCTCGATGATTGGTATGGAGGGCGGGCATTCCATTGGCGGGTCGCTGGAGATCCTGCGCCAAACCTACGCACTTGGCGCGCGGTATATGACGATCACGCACAGCCTGACGACTGATTGGGCGGACAGCGCCACGGACGCGCCAAAGCATGATGGGCTTTCCCCCTTTGGCTTTGAAGTGCTGGCGGAAATGAACCGGCTGGGGATGATTGCCGACATTAGCCATGTGTCAGAAGCCACAATGCACGACGTATTGGATAAAACCAAAGCGCCAGTGCTGTTCACGCACAGCAATGCCCGCGCAGTCACCCCGCATCCGCGTAACGTGCCTGATTCCGTACTGAAGCGTTTGCCGCAAAATGGCGGCGTGGTAATGGTCACATTCGTGCCCGGCTTTACGTCGCCCGAAAGGCGCCAGTGGGAATTTGAACGGTCGGCGGTCGCTGGCCGGGCCAAAACCGAATTTAATGGCAATCCTGTCGGCGAGAAAGCTACCGTTGACGCATGGATTGCTGCCAACCCACAACCAAAGGCCACATTGGCGCAAGTCGCTGACCATATCGATCATATCCGCAAGGTGGCCGGTATTGACCATATCGGCATTGGTGGCGACTTTGGCGGTGTAGACGAACTGCCGGTCGGTTTGGAAAATGTATCGACCTATCCCGCTCTGTTCGCGGAACTCGTGCGTCGCGGCTATACCAAGGCCGATCTCGCCAAAATCGCGCAAGGCAATGCCCTACGCGTGATGCGCGGCGCGGAGAAAGCAGCTCGTAAATAGTATCGCGGTTTTGTGTAATAAAAACTTACGCAAAACCTTCAGACAAATACCGTTCAGCAATTGCAGCATGGAGTGCGGCTCCGCGGGCCATGACGCTGTCGTCGAGGATCATGCGGTTGGAGTGGAGACCACAGCAGGATCGCCAATCATCGCCTTCGTGCGACGCGCCTAAAAAGAACATCGCACCGGGTACTTTTTCAAGCA
>JBKBTH010000077.1:0-7470 GCA_046290915.1 Sphingorhabdus sp. | reverse complement strand
CCCACAAAACACAGAATTTGATGATCGCTCCTGCGGACGCGTTTCGCCTCGATGATGAGAACCGGGAAATAGCCGATCGCATCCAGCTGTTTAAAATGGCGCGATTTGAAAATGTCGCGGACGGGATGTCGGGGCTGTGCATTGTACGCCACCTGTCACCAAATTTCGCTTCGTTTGACACCTCAATGGATCTGGTATCCGGCGATAATGTTGTTTTGGACATGGGCGGCTGTGCCCCGCTGCATGGGCAGATTGTCGGACGCATAAAAAAACACTGCCAAATGGCGCTCACCGCGAGTTGCGACCCTCGACGCATAATCCAGGATGAAACCGGAACGAAAGGTGCGAAGAAAAATCGCAAATCCCGATTTAGCCTTGCCAAGCCAATCGCAGTTCAAACGAAATCTTCGATTTTCCCTGCCAAACTGATCAATATTTCAACGCGCGGTGCAAGCTTTAGCTTTGACCGGCCAATTGATACTTTAGGCAATGTGAAGATCAGCGCGCCAGATTGTGACATCGTCGCTGGCGACATCACATGGAAAAATTCACGGAAATGTGGATTTAAATTCCATCAGGAACTGTCGGTAGATGCGTTGGCTAGTTGGCTGGTATAGCTGCGCGTTGCGCAATTAAGCACTGACTGCGCGCGCCATTTCGGTCGTTGCGTTTTATAACTGAGATAAAGTGGTGTGCGGTTAACCGAGCAACAATGGGGCGAGCTTCGCACGTTGCCAAGCGGCATCGCCGAATTGTGACGCATGAAATATGGCGGCGCGGCGGTGTAACCCTGCGTCGCAATCATGCGTGAACCCAAAGCCACCGTGGAACTGGATCGCCCTGTCCGCGGCAAAACTGTAGGTTCCATCCGCAGAAGCCTTGGCCATGCGCACAGCAATTTCGCCCAGGCCCTGATCGCTGAAGCTGTTCGCGGCGCTGTACAAATGCGACCGCGCTTTTTCATAATCGACATATGCGTCAACCGTCGGGTGCTTCAGCGCCTGATATTCGCCAATGATTTTGCCGAACTGCTTGCGCGTCTGCAAATAGCTGACAGTGTAATCGATAACAGACTGCGCGCCGCCGCACATCTCGGCGCTCTGCAACAGGTTAGCGGCCTGCTCGATATGCGCCAATGTGGAGGCCGCGCGCGCAACATCCAGCAAAGCGGAGCGGGGTACCGACAGACCATCCAGTGACAGTGCAAAGCTGCGCTTGGTTTCATCGATAATAGATTCGCGGCGCAGTTGGCCGGCGACATCCGCTGCGGTCAAAGCAACGAGTGCGGGCTTTCCGTCGAGCATAACCGATGCGATGATAACATCTGCGCTTTCGGCCCAAAGAACGAACAGCTTTTCACCAGACAGGACGACGGTGTCGCCCTCTGCCCTTGCAGTCGCGGTAATATTCAAAAGATCCCAGTCGCCATGCGCTTCGGAAAGCGCGAGTGTGCCAATCGCACCTTCGGCAAGCTTCGGGAGCCATTCGGCACGCTGCTCCTCTGTGCCGCCAGCGATGAGCGCTTGGGCAGCGAGCGTTGATGCGACCAATGGCGAAGCCATTAGATGCCGGCCCATTTGTTCAACAACTGGCACGACTTCAGCCATGGTCAGACCAACGCCACCGTGCGCTTCCGGAATGGCGATGGCGATCCAGCCCAACGCTGCGATTTCAGCCCAGATATCCGAGTCATAACCCAAGTCGCTTTCCATCAACTTGCGTACGCGGTCGATTGGCGATTTGTCGCGGCAAAAAGTCGTCGCCACATCCAGCAGCTCAATCTGCTCTTCGCTGTAACCTAAGCCAGGCATCTGCATGTCATTCTCTCCTCGCGCCAATACATCCTCTATGGCGCGAGGCGGTAGACAAAATCAAGGCGATTTAACTGACCAGTTAAACCTACCCTTATGCTTGTTCGAGAACCTTCCGCCCGGGACGAACTTTCATCTTGTGACCCGGCTTGGTCGCAAGCGAAATGTCCTTCACGGTTTGCATGAACACCCATTCGTTTGTTGCAGCCTGCGGCGTGAGCGCCAAGTGCATGTATCCACGGTTGGACGTATCGACCCAACGTAGTTCCTGCTTGCTGCCGTCCAGCAACCCACGCGCCACGTTCGACGGATCAACACCCTGCGTCGCGCCCTCAAAGCCCGGCGACGATACGCTGTGACCACCGAATTCGACACCAGCAGGCTTCCCGCCTTCTGGCAAATCATAGGCCCAGCCATTATGGCTGTCGCCGGTCACAACAACTAGGTTGGCATCGGCACGCTGTGCGGCGGCCAACAAGCGTGAGCGCGCTGCTGGATATCCGCCCCAATTGTCGAGATTATATGGCAAACCGGCTTTCGCCGCAGCTACACCCTGACGTACGAAATTCCGTGTGCGTTCCGGCGCGTCTTTCGGGAACCAATCCATCGCGGATTCAGGGGTGTAATTATACCCCATGTTTGTACCCGAACCCATGACAGCCCAGGTCGATTTGTTGCGTGCAATGCCGCGTGAAAGCCATGCTTCCTGCTCCGAACCCAACATGGTCATCGCTGGGTCTTGCCATGCGCTATCGCGGAACTCGGCAAACGCCTTCGCCGGATCTGATCCGCGCAGCAATTCGCCGTGCGAATAGGGTTTGGAACGCGCAATCGCGCGGGTGTCTGTTCTGTAATAGGTCGCGAGATCACCAATGGCATATTCCTGCCAAGGCTGTTCGCCAACGGGCAGCCATTCGCGCCAGACCTGCATCGCTGCATTGCGTCGCGCGCTCCAGTCGCCTTCGTCAACGCCGTGGTTCTGCGCGCCACCTTCCCAGCTGTCATTTGCCGTTTCATGGTCGTCCGTATTTACGATCATCGGGAAATTGGCATGCAGCGCCTGTAACTGCTTGTCCGAACGATAGCTGGAATAGCGCAAGCGATAATCCGCTAGCGTCAGGATTTCGTCAGCCGGGAAAATGCGCGCCGCGAACTTCGCGCCACCATCATAACCACCGCGTCCATATTCATAGATATAGTCGCCCATGTGCAGCACGAGATCGATGTCCTTGCGTGCCGCAGCATGACCATAAGCGTTGAATTCGCCAAAGCCCAAGTTGGAGCATGAAAAAATGGCGATGTTGAAATTCGACGTTTTGCCAACGGGCAATGTCTTTGTGCGGCCAACCGGCGACATGCTGCCGTCGGGCGCGATAAAGCGGAACCAGTGCCATTTGCCGGGCGCAAGATTGTCGACAGTTACCTTCACCGTATGATCGCGCCATGGACCAGTGACCATTTGACCGCCGCCAGCGATCTTCGCGAAATCCGGACTTTCGGAAATTTCGACGCGGACTTTCGAAGGGCCGCCGGTCGGATTTACATAACGCGTCCACAGCAGCACGGAATCTGGACCAGGCTCACCACTGGCAACGTTGTGCGTGAATCCGGTAAGGCCAAGAAGCGTTTGCGCCATGGCGGCTCCGCCCGGGAGCAGTAAGCCGCCGATACCAAATCCAGCGGTGGCCAACAAATTGCGGCGATTAATGAAAAATGACATCCCGTGCTCCCCAGTTCATGCAGATTAATATGTATCGCACGGCGCTAGTGAAATGCTGTTGCAACCATGTGACATGAAACCGATTCATGTGTGCCAATGAAATATGAAGCGATCACAATTGTGTGCGCAGCGACCATAATTCAGGAAAGGCACGCTTGGACACGGTGCTGTTCAAATAGCTAACGCCCGCAGTTCCGCCCGTCCCGGTCTTGCCGCCGATAATTCGTTCAACGGTCAGGACGTGCTTATGTCGCCATGTCGCCATTGCATCATCCAGATCGACGAGCTTTTCAGCGAGCTGATACAATTCCCAATAGGTATCCGGGTTGCGATACACCTTCAGAAATGCTGCTTCTACTTCAGGCGAAAACACATGTGCCGTGCTCCAGTCGCGTTCCAACAATGCAGTCGGTATGTCGAACCCCGCACGCGCGAGGGCCGCGATGGCATCATCCCAAATACTTGGGTTAATGAGCGCTTCGGTCATCGCGGCATGCGCATCTGGCCGATTTTCCTGATATTTCAGAAATGCCGACGCTTTTAGCCCAAGCAGATATTCCACCGTGCGGAACTGGTCCGACTGAAAACCCGAGCTTGGGCCAAGCACATGGCGAAACCTAGTATATTCGGACGGAGTCATCGTGGACAACACATCCCAGCTCAAAGTCATCACTGCCTGAATTCGGCTGACCCGCGCGAGCGCCTTATATGCAGGCACAAGCGCATCATTCTGAATTTGCGAACGCGCCAGTTGAAGCTCGCGGATGATTTGTTTGAGCCAAAGCTCTTTGGTCTGGTGAATGATGATAAAAAGCATCTCATCATCCAGATCCGATTGCGGATGCTGGCAATCAAGCAATTGATCGAGCGCGAGGTAACGCGCATATGTCATGGGGATTTCAGAATCTTGTGTGTCGGCCATCCCGCGACCTTAATGTTTCAAATGAAACTATCCAGCCACTTTTCCGCAAGTGCCTCCGCCTCAGCAACGCTGAACGGCGCATTGCCTAGGCTAAGTTCCAACCAAAGGCCATCGACCAGCGCAGTCAGCGCCACTGCTGCGAGCCGGGGGTCAGCCGGCGCGTCCGGACATGCTGATATCAGGCGCTCCATGTCATGCCGGTTTTCGGCGTAAATCTCGTCGTGGATTTGTCCGATGGCGGGTGTCGTCCGCGACAGGCTCCAAAAGGCGAGCCATGTTGCGAGCAAAGCAGGGTCGGCAATGGGTTTCCGAAAACTCGCAGTTATAAACGCCAACAATCGCGCGCGCGGGTCGGTTTCCGGAATCTTTTCAACGGCCGCGTGCATAGCGGCGGCAACGCGCGCGCCCGTCGCCCTGTATGTTTCGGCCACAAGCGCGTCGATTCCATCGAAATAATGCCGCAGCAATCCCGGCGACACGCCAGCTTCCAAACAGATCGCACGCACAGATGCCCCTTGCGCGCCATGCGTGCCGAGACAGCGCGCACAGGCCGCGATTAATGCGTCCCGGCGGGTGTCCGCACTCTCGCGGGTGAAGGCTTGTCGCGCATTCATCACGCTGTTATACACTCGTATAACAAGGGGAGCAAGATGTCCGAATCGGACTTACACATAGAACGCGATAATCTGGACGGCTGGAGCCTGCCGGCATGGACCTATGACGATCCTGAATTTGCCACGCTTGAGGTAGAGCGGATTTTCCGTCCCTCATGGCAAGTGGTTTGCCATGTCAGCGATGTCGCAAACACAGGCGATTGGCATAGCCTCGATTATATCGGCGAAAGCATCATCGTCGTGCGCGGTACGGACCAAGTGTTGCGTGCGTTTACCAATGTCTGCCGTCATCGCGGTAGTCGCCTTGTCGATGGCTCAGGCGGTTGCGCCAAGAAACTTGTGTGCCCCTATCATGCCTGGACCTATGATCTCGATGGCCGCTTAACCGGTGTTCCCGACAGCGCGTCCTATCCCACGCTGGACAAAAACAAGGCCGGGCTTGTGCCCGTTGACATGGAAATCTGGCGCGGGTTTGTGTTTGTGCGCCTCGAAGGTAGCGGCCCATCGGTGTCCGACATGATGGCGCCATATGAAGATCAGGTCGCGCCTTATCGCTTTGAGGAATTGAGGGCACTTGGCCGAGTGACGATGCGACCGCGCGATGTGAACTGGAAAAATGTCGGCGACAACTATTCCGACGGCTTGCACATTCCGGTTGCGCATCCAGGCCTCACGCGCCTGTTCGGCAAAAGCTATGGCATAGAGGCCGAGCCACATGTCGACCGCATGTGGGGCGACCTTGTCGACCGGCCATCGGCCAATTGGTCCGAGCGCGGGTATCAGAATCTGTTGCCGCCAGTGCCGCACCTACCCGCCGCCAAACAGAAACGCTGGCTGTACTTCAAACTATGGCCGTCAGTTGCCTTCGACATTTATCCAGACCAAGTCGATTTCATGCAATGGCTTCCCACTGGACCGACCAGCTGTGTCATTCGCGAGATTAGCTATGTCCTGCATGATGACCGCCGCGAAATGCGCGCAGCGCGCTACCTCAATTGGCGGATTAACCGGCAAGTAAATGCCGAGGACACTGTCCTCATCACCCGCGTACAGCAAGGCATGGCAAGCCAAAGCTTTTCCATGGGGCCACTGTCCGACAAGGAAGTTTGCCTCAAAAGCTTCTGCCGCCAAATCCGCAACATCATTCCCGAGGCGCGCCTCGAACATCGCCCCGGCGCAGGGCTGGAGCAAAAAATGACACAGAAATATGACGCACTCATCATTGGCGCTGGCCACAATGGCCTGGTCTGCGCTTTCTATCTGGCGCGCGCTGGTCTGAAGGTTCGTATTGTCGAACGCCGCGATGTCGTGGGCGGTGCAGCCGTCACCGAAGAATTCCACCCCGGTTTTCGCAACTCGGTCGCAAGCTACACAGTCAGCCTGCTTCAGCCCAAAGTCATTGCTGACATGAAGCTGGCCGACCATGGCTACCGCGTCATTGAACGCCCGATATCGAACTTCTTACCCCAAGAAGATGGCGGCTATTTGAAACTGGGTGGCGGACTCGAGCGTACACAGGCCGAATTCGCCCGCTTTTCAAAGCATGATGCTGCGGTGCTTCCCGAATATTATGAAATGCTTGAAGGCGTCGCCGACGTCCTGCGCGATCTTGCACTGAAATCGCCGCCCAATGTCGGTGACGGCATGAAGACATTCATCGATGCCGCCGTGCAGGGACGCGGGCTGATGAAGCTCAACCTGTCGCAACAACGCGACGTGCTTGAACTGTTCACAAAATCGGCGCGCAGCTTCCTCGACAGCTGGTTCGAAAGCGAAGCCGTCAAGGCAGCGTTTGGCTTTGATGCAGTCGTCGGCAACTATGCCAGCCCCGATACCCCCGGCAGCGCATATGTTTTGCTCCACCACGTCTTTGGCGAAGTAAACGGCAACAAGGGCGCATGGGGACATAGCGTTGGCGGCATGGGCGCGATTACGCAAATTATGGCTAAGGTGTGCGTCGCACTCGGTGTAGAAATCAGCCTTGAGGCGCCGGTTTCGCGCGTTTTGGTTGATGGTGAAAAAGTTGCTGGCGTCCGGTTGGAAAGCGGCGAGGAAATCGTTGCCAACCGCGTGATCTCCAACGTTGGGCCTAAGCTGTTGTACGAACGCATGTTCGATGACGCCGATTTGAAACCTGAATTCAAACGCCGCGTGAAAGGCTTCAAAGCGGGCAGCGGGACGTTCCGGATGAATGTCGCGCTGTCCGAATTGCCGAAATTCACGTGCCTTCCCGAGGCGGGCGAGCACCATCAATCGGGCATCATCATTGCGCCAACGCTTGATTATATGGACCGCGCATTTCTCGACGCAAAGCGCGATGGTTGGTCGCAAAAACCGATTGTTGAAATACTCATCCCGTCGATTATCGATGATAGCCTCGCGCCAGCGGGGCAACATGTCGCC
>JBKBTH010000076.1:0-7481 GCA_046290915.1 Sphingorhabdus sp. | reverse complement strand
GGGGCTGCGGTATCTTTGGCGGGATCATTGGCCTTACGCTGGCCCTCTCCGGGAATATGGACGGAATAAGCGAACCCAACGTGCTCGCAAATGGTCCGATTTCGCCAGTGCTGGCCGTCATTTTGGCGGTAGCTATTGGTATCGTCATGCCGGCTATCACTTATTATTGGCACAAGCATGTTGTCGATGAACAAGAGGATGCGGCCTATCGCGCTGGTGCGCTAATCGCGATTTACGCATTCTGGTTCGTAGCGCCAGTCTGGTGGTTGCTGTGGCGTGGTGGCATTTTGCCAGCGCCCAATGGGATGGCGCTTTATCTGATGACGGCTTTCATTGCGTTGATTGTCTGGTCGTGGAAGAAGTACCGCTGACATCAAACCATTTACGTTCAATTTGTTATCATCCGACTTTCAGGAGAATATCCATGCGTTTGAATTTAAAGTCCTTGTTTGCTGCAACTGCGACATGCGCGCTGGCGTGGACGGTGCCTGCGGCAGCGCAGACGACACCGACCGAAGCACCCGCCACAATTGAGGCGCTTGACCCTGTTAAAGTAGTTCCTGCCGTTACTGTAAAGGATGTCGATCCTGCTTTGTGGGTGGTCAAGGACGAAGACACGACGGTGTACCTGTTCGGTTCGGTGCACATTTTGAAGCCAGGTCTTGGCTGGTTTGACGACGGCATCAAAACCGCTTTTGACTCGTCTGATCAGCTTATCCTTGAACTGGTCGAGCCACCGGCAGCAGAAAGCCAGGCGCTTTTTGGGAAATTGGCGATGGACCAGCAGGGCAAGACCTTGCGCTCCAAAATGACTGATGCTGACCGCGCGGTTTATGAAACAGCTGTAGGAAAGCTTGGCCTTCCTGTGGCCGCGCTGGACCCGTTCGATCCGTGGGCCGCAGCGATTACGCTTTCTTTGCTTGGAATGCAGAAAAGCGGTTTTGACCCGAACAGCGGCGTCGAAAAGCAGCTAACTGCCGCCGCAAATGCGGGCAAAAAGCCAATTGGCGGTCTGGAAACGATGGAGTTCCAGTTGGGCGTTTTCGATACCCTGCCCGAATCTGAACAGATCGCATTCCTTGTGGAAACCGCAAAACAGATTGATGATGCGGGAACCAACATGGACAAGATGGTGGATATGTGGGCCGCTCCGGATCCGGAAAAGCTCGGCCAGCTGATGAATGAAGGCCTGACCAGTCGCACCTTGTATGACGCTTTGCTGACCAAGCGAAACGCCAATTGGGCGAAATGGATTTCGGCACGCATGGCAAAGCCTGGCGTGACATTCATGGCGGTGGGCGCGGGGCATCTGGCTGGCCCGACCAGCGTTCAAACATTGCTGCCTGCGTACGGTCTGAGCGCAACACGGGTAGCCTATTAAATTTTGATGTGTAACGAACATGAGGGCCTGACCATTTGCGGTCGGGCTCTTGATTTTTGAGCAGGATCGCAATGGACAACACGCAACTCAACGATTCTGCCTCGGCTACGGCAATGGATAAGCCGACCTATCCGGGCCTGTTGCCAAGCATCGGGTTTATCGTGCTGTATTTTGTGCTGCAGGCATTGTGCACGGGCGTAATCATGGCAGCGACCGATGGCAGCGGTGCAATGCCAATAGTCATTATCTTTGGCTTGGTTGCGTCCGCCATCGTCCAGCTGTTCCTGATGTGGCTATATCTGCGCAAGCAGGGACGAATGGCGCTGTTGGGGCTGAATAACTTCGGCAAAATCCCGCTGCGTGAAGCAACTGCGCTTGCGGTCATTCTGGTCATCGCGGCCATGGCGTTCAATTTTGTATACGCGACATATATCATCCCCGGTGTCGGGATGCAGGAGGAAATGGCCAAAATCCTCGCCTCCATTCCGCGCACGCCAGTCAACATTGCTGCGATATTTTTCGCCATCGCGATAGCGGCGCCCATTGTCGAAGAATTGCTGTTCCGTGGCCTGTTGCAAAATGCGGTTGCGAAATATGTGCCTTTTTGGGCGGCGATCCTGCTGTCGTCATTCCTGTTCGCGGTGGTGCATCTGCAGCTTTATGCCATCCCCGGATTGATGTCGCTCAGCATTGCCTTTGGCTATTTGTACCACCGCACGGGATCGCTGCGCACCAACATCATTCTGCACATGGCAAACAATGCGTTTGCTTTGTTCGTATCCCAAATACTGAATTAAACGACGACGGGCTCTAACAAGCGAAGCGTTCCTGCGTCGGCATCAATTTCGGCCATTCCGCCAACGGGCAGCGTGAATTGGTCAGTAATGTGCCCGAACCATGCCCCCTGATAAGCCGGAATGCCCAAGCCACCCAAATGCTGCGTCAGGACATCATTAAACGTGAACGAACCATAGCTGGTGCCCTTGTTGACGCAGTCAGTGCATTGACCAAACACCACACCTTTCAGGTTCTTAAGCACGCCCGCTTGCCCTAATTGAGTCAGCATGCGGTCGATACGATATTCCGCCTCGTCCACATCTTCGAGGAACAAGATGGCGCCGCTAAAGTCCGGCAAATAGGACGTTCCGACAAGCGCAGAGAGCACGGTAAGATTGCCACCAAGTAGCTTCCCCTGCGCCTTGCCGGTTCCTGTGCCCAGCACCCGCGTGCGCCAGCGACGCTGCGTTAGCCGGTCCTCGCCGCCTTCCGGATTGACGAACAACGGCGTGCCTGCGTCAAATGCGATTTCGCGGTAGATATCCCATGATGACTTGCCCCATGCGCTGCCCGCGTTTGGCCCATGCAAGGTCACAAAGCCGCCCTTTGCCGCAATCGCCATGTGCAGGGCAGTGATATCGCTAAAGCCCGTGAGCAGCTTCGGATTGGCACGAATGATGTTCCAGTCGAGAAAGGGCAAAAGCCGTGCGCTGCCCCATCCGCCGCGCACGGCAAATATGGCCTTCACGTCCTTGTCCGCAAACATCGTATTGATGTCCGACGCGCGGTCTTTGTCGCGTCCGGCAAGATAGCCGTAGCGATCCAACAAATGCGGCGCGCGTTTGGGCTTCAGGCCCATTGCAGTGATGGCTTCTTCAACCAACTGGATTTGAAAAGGCTCATCGCTGGCGGACGCCGGTTCGATGAGCCCGACGGTGTCGCCAACACGCAAGCGCGATGGCTTGCGCGCCCCTTTCGCTTCAGGCGATGCTGCCAAAAGCGGTGGGGCTGACAGCATTGCCGCCAGCCCCGCCATAATCTGACGCCGAGTTGCATTCATATCCATACCCGGCATCCCTTTGTTTAGAACTTCGCTTCAACCGCGATCGTGAACGAACGTCCACGTGGATCAGCAACGCGTGGTTCCCAGCTGGAGCCAGATCCGGTGTTGCTGTCATAGGTAATCGCAAATGGCGGATCAGTGTCGAACAGGTTCCGGATGCCCGCGGTGAGGCGGAATTGATCGAGGACATCCAAGCTCACCGACGTGTTATAGGTGATATATGACTTCACCTTCGGATTGAAATCCGGCCGGGTTACCGAGCCATTGGCAATACCTGGCAACGCCTGGTTCGTATAACCATCGCGGAAGTTTTGCGAGAAGTTGAAGGTGAAATCATCCTTCGTGAAGCTCACAAACGCATTGTGCTTCCACTTGAGACCAAGATCACCGGCAAAGGTGAAGCGGCCAATCAAGCTTGGTCCATAGGGTGCCGATGGCAGGAACTTCTCACGCTTTTTCAGCAGATAGGTTCCGTCCATGCCGCCTGTTATGACGCCGCCGAACGCATCGACACCGCCACGCAAAGCAACCTCAAGGCCTTCTGTCCGGCGCGAACCGATATTGTCGGCGCGCAAGTCAATCAGCGTGATGATGTTGTTTGTGCGGATGACGCGGTCCGGGAAGAAGGTGATGTTATCGAGCAACTGACGCAGCGTCAGTGCACCGATGGTATCGTCGACCGCGATGGACCAATAATCGACCGAGGCGCTGAAGCGGCTCGATGGTTGCAGCACAACGCCAACGCTGTGTTGCTTCGACGTTTCTGGCCCAAGGTTGAGATTACCTCCCGACAGCGTGTCTGGCGTGATCGCCGCGCAACCTGGAAGGACGCTGACTGTTCCTGTTGCGCAAGTCGTTGGATCCACCAGCGTGTTGCCTGGGTTTGGCGACTGCGTAACGCCGTTGAAAATCTGGTTGAACGCAGGAACGCGGAAGCCCGTGTTGTAGGACCCACGGAACATCAGCCAATCAAAGGGTCGGAACTTTGCCGAAATCTTCGGATTAATCGTCGACCCAAAGCCGCTATAGTCGTCAAGGCGAACGGCGCCAGTGACTTCAAATGCCTCAAAAACCGGCACGAGGACTTCGGCATATGCCGCCTTAACCGTGCGATTTTTTGGTGTCAGCGCATTGATATTGTCAAAGGCCACGTTGAAGATATCGGGCGTACCGGTAACCGCTGCTGGCGAACCATTGAAGCTGTATGTCTCGCGGCGATAATCCACACCAAGCGCGACCTGAACGGTGCCACCGGGCAAGTCAAACAGCGAACCAGAAATAGAAGCATCGAGTTGCTTCACTTCATATTTACCGCCGTAAAGCGTTACGCCTTCAGCCGAAATGGCATCAAGCCCGGCAAGCGCTGCAGCCGACTGCGAAAGCGAGAATGGGTTGAGGATACCGCTGTTTAACAAACCAACGATACCGGGACGCGTCGCGCCGGGCGCAGTTGGTGCGCGCGGATCAATGCCACCCGAAACGGCACCCGCGACACCCGATGCAGCAGCAGCAGCAGCTGACGAGAATGTGCCGCGATAATGGTAACCGCTTCCGAGAACCGATGTCGATTCGCTGCGGGCGTATGAGCCGCCAGCGCGATAGTCCCAGCCATCCCACAATGGACCTTCGGCGCCCAAGCCAGCGCGCAAGGTTTTCGTGTTGGTTTCATATTCGCGCACGCCGCACGACGTACAACGCCAGCGATAGGAAATCGGCTTGCCATAATTGGCCGCAATCTGCGGGAAAACTGCCACCAGCTTGCTGTACACGTCATTATATGTAGCCGCAGTGGTTGCGTTCAATGGATAATACAGCGGCAATGTCGAGTTGTTGCCCGAATATTGGTTGTTGGAAAAACGCTTCGAGGAATCGGCGTCAGATCCCGTGACTTCAGCATAAAACTGATGATCGCCAGCTTTGACCGTTGCACGGCCATAATAAGTCAGGGTGTTCAATGGCTGCTGAAGCACAGCTGCACGCCCCGTATCCCACGCACATGCAAAGCGGGCCGATGGCACCGCCCAAAGCTGCTCGTCATACGCCATGCCGCCGTCCATCGATTCGCATCCGGCGCCGCCGGGAAGGTCAAGGATGTTGATGCCGCCCGTTGCTGGAACGGTTGCCCCCGCCTCAAGCAAGGTAACACCGCTCAGCAATGATCCAGTTGGCGCGAACAGTGCGTTGCCGGCTGTCGGGAATGCCGTCGCGATCGGCGTGCCGCGTGTGTCAACCGAAAGGCCGCGACCGGGTTGGTTGCCATTGACGAAGCTGCGATCCGAACCCTTCAGCGACTGGCTGACGCTTCTGCTGACTGCACCCATGATGTTGAAGCCATCTTCATCAAGGTCGCCATAGCCACCTGTTGCTGACAGACGATAGATATTGCCGCCGCCCGCTTCAGTAACGTCCGTGAAGGCGTTAAGCGCAAGGCCTTGGAAGTTTGTTTTGGTGATGAAGTTGATAACGCCGCCGATGGCATCGGTGCCGTAAATCGCCGATGCGCCATCTTTCAGCACTTCGACACGCTCAAGCGCCGCAATCGGAATTTGGTTCACGTCAACCGCTGAACCCGTGAGGCCGTGCGCTGCGACGCGGCGTCCGTTGAGCAACACCAATGTGGATGCCGAACCCTGCCCGCGCAAGTTGGCTGCAGACAGGCCGTTGGTGCCGCGCTGCGCACCTGTTGTAACGTCAGCATTGGACGCGAGATTGTCCGCGCCGTTTCCGTTGGTCGACAGGAAGGAGATGAGCTGTTCAGGGCTATTGATACCCTCACGCGACAAGTCATCAGTGGTGATAACCTGCAATGGCAAAGCGCTCTTGGCCGGGTCTTGCTTGATACGCGAACCCGTCACGATGATTGCGGCGCCGTCATCAACCGTTTCGGCTGCGCTTGGCGGCGATGCATCCTGTGCAAAGGCAGGTGCTGTCAGGCACGTCGCCAATAAAAGAATAGCGGTTCTAGAATATTTCATAAAATCCCCCTGTAGTTTTTAGCTCACCCCTGAGCCTGTTTATCGGCACACGCTATGCCCACAGTTGGTGCAATGCAACCGCCTTTGCACGCAGCCCGGCGCGAATTTCCGAACAATTTTACAACAAATGTTGCTTTGTCTACTTGGCGGGTTGAAAAAATACGCCATTCGGCCCAAGAGCGAAGCATGCTGTCCCAAAAAACACGCTACGCCATACGCGCCATGCAGCATCTTGCGGACCATTTTGGCAAAGGGCCTGTCCAACTCGCCGATATTGCCGAAGCGCAAAAAATTCCGCCGAAATTCCTGACCGTGATTTTGTCCGAACTGACGCGCTCGGGCTTGGTTGCATCGCAGCGGGGCAAGGATGGCGGATATTGGCTGGGCGTCGCGCCTATCGACATCAGCTATGGCGATCTCATTCGCATTATGCGCGGCTCTCTTGCGCTCGTTCCATGCGCCAGCCGTTATGCACATGAGACATGCAAAAACTGCGTCGAGGAAGAAAACTGCCGCACCCGCGCGCTGATGCTTCAGGTGCGCGACAAGACCGCCGACCTGTTGGACGGGATCAATTTGTGCGACATCGTCGACGCTGACGCCTTCGCACACGCGGCGGAGTAACCCCGCAAAATCTACATAGCGCACAAACAGAACCTTTCGGCGCTGAAACGACATTCTGACTGCAAAATATATTGTCAATTAAAAAGGTTGAGTTTAGCCATCTGCACAGGACGAAGCGGCTTAACCTGCTCGTTCTAAACGGGGTGCCCACGACCGCCCGGCGCTAAACACATTCTTGGGTGTGCCAAACAAATGAGTGAGATACAAAGCGGTAGCTAAAGAAGTTACTCCCGATTATGCATTCGATATTCCAGCGCAAAGGGCGAGACTTGGATGATTGACTATATTGCAAATATCGACTGGTCTGCTGTGGTGCCTTACATCGCCGTGGGCTTTGCAGCCCAGCTGGTCGATGGCGCGCTTGGAATGGCGTTCGGTGTCATTTGTAGCACATTGCTGGTCAGCGTCATGGGCGTAGCCCCTGCCCGCGCATCTGCTGGTGTGCATTTTGTCGAAATGTTCACAACTGGCGCATCGGGTATCAGCCATGTCCTCCACAAGAATGTCGATTGGAAACTCTTTGGCCGCATCGCCATTCCCGGCGTCATAGGCGGCTGCACGGGCGCCTATCTTTTGGCGAATATCCATACAGAGGCAGCACGGCCCTTCGTGATGGCATATTTGACGCTCATCGGCTTTTACCTGCTGTATAAGGCATGGG
>JBKBTH010000075.1:0-7482 GCA_046290915.1 Sphingorhabdus sp. | reverse complement strand
GTCAAAATCCTGACCGCTAAAGGCAGTGACCAGATTTTAGGGGCAACGATCATTGGCCAGAATGCCGGCGAAATTCTCGCCGAAGTCACCTTCGCGATGAAGCATAAAATGGGTCTGCGTAAAATTCTTCAGACGATTCATCCCTACCCCACTTGGGCTGAAGCAAACAAATATGCTGCGGGCCAATATGGGTTGGCGCGCAAGCCCGAAGGATTACTGAAATGGGCGGAGCGCTGGTTCCGGTGGCAGCGCGGCTAGTTGAAGCTTTTTGCGGCGAGTACGATCCGCTGAGCAACGGTCACGAGACATAAAGCGGCAAATATGATCGCCAATGTGGAGAAAAATGCCGGGAACAGGCAGAACAGCAGAAAGAATGCGATCGTTTCTCCGCCTTCCATCAGCCCGGTTGAATAGATCAAAGCTTTCGAGCCGTGCGCGCCGTCACCTGTATTGCGCCGCGCGGCGATTGCGGCGTACCCCAAAAAGCTTACTGCTGTCAGAGTGAAGCTGGCGACTAGTGCGAGAGCCGGCATTTGATTGTCTGCGGCCACAATGCCGAAAGCGACCGGAACGGATACGTAGAACAGAAAGTCGCACAGCGCGTCGAGATATCCGCCAAAGTCGGTCGGTCCGTTGATCCGCGCAATCGCACCATCGAGCCCGTCAAATATCCGGTTCAGGACGATGCATGCCAATGCGGCAGTGTAGTTTCCCTGCGTGATGAAGAACGCTGCCCCAAGTCCGATTGCAGCACCAGTTATGGTCAATGCGTTTGCAGAAAACCGGGCATCCGCAAGCAGTCGCGCCATGCGGAATAGCGCCGGGTCAACCAGCCGGCGAAGCGCCACATCAAACATGGCGCAGCAGCATCATTTTTTCGCCAGCAAGTCCTTCAGTCCAGCCAGCGCACCCACCGGAGCGATCTCTTCTTCGCTTTTTACGCCCGCGGCCTTCAAGATTTTTTCGGCCTCCCGACTGCGCGGATAGGGATTAAGTGCGAGCCCCAGTGACTGCGCAACCGCTTCACCCAAATCAATGGTCTGGCCGTCGTGGAACATCGTGTCGCAATCTTCGGGTGCGAGTTCGAGTTCAACTTCGCCGTTTAATGTGGGTTCGGCAATAAACTGGATATGTATCGCCTCATCCAGTTTTGCAGGAACAGGATCATGCGTTGCGATGCAAAATTGCGCGAGGCTTGCCATGAAGCGCCCGGTTGCAATCACTGCGTCAGCTTCATGTTTCAAAGAAATTTCAGCCTCAAGCACATCTAACGCCGCAAGGTCAAACCGCGCCATCAGTCCACTGCGCGCAGCCTCATCCGCCGAAAGCCTAAGGTTGCGGCTGTGGTTTCCAACCTCGGAGATTTTGACGACATGGCTGAATTCGTTGGCTGTCACCATTTGGCGTTACCTTCGACAATCATGTCTGGCAATTGCGACCCCAATGCACGCTCAACATCCAGCAAACCTTGGCGAATGTGTGCAAGCGGTCCAGCTTCGGGGGCAGCACCCCTGTAAATGTTGCGCACGATTGCTTCATCGAGCTCAGTTGTATCCGACAGGGCGGAGCGCAGGGCGCCCAAGCGGCCACCGACGGCGCTCATGATCTGGCCGATATGTTTGCCGACAATCATATCGCCAATTCCAACTTCGCGCAGCTGCCCATCCATATCGTCGACAAACACTTCAGTCAGCCGCGCCATGTCGAGTGCAAAATCGCCGCTGTCTTCAAGCCGCAGCAGAACCAGCGACAATATGGCGGCAACCATGTCAAAGCGCCCGTCAATACTGTCGGGCACTTGACCATCGACATACCAATGCGGCTCACGCGCTTTAGCCACGATCTGGTTATACAACGGAATGAGCTTAAGCTTGGGGTCGGGGTCCCCTTTCCCGAAAAGTCTTTTCAATAATGTCATTTTGACGCGTTCTCATCCTTACTCATCGGGCATTCATCTGGCATTGCATATTGATATTGCGCCTTAAGGATGCAATGGCAAAGGCCCAAGTTTAGTGGATTAGCGGAGAAGTTTATGCGCATATCGCAAATTGCAGGTTTTGCAGCGTTGGTAACCGCTATGACATTGGCGTCCGGCTGCACCCGGCTGCGTTCGCATCAGGGCTATATTGGTGACCAAACGTTGCTGAATGCCATACAACCTGGCGTGGATAATAAGGAATCGGTTCAGGCGTCGCTTGGCCGGCCTACATTTGTGGGTCAGTTTGACCAGAACGACTGGTATTATTACTCGCGCGATACCAAGCAGCTGGCGTTTTCGCAGCCAAAGGCAGATACACAATATGTGCTGAAGGTCCGGTTTGACCCTGCAGGCAATGTTGCGTCGGTCGCGCAGACTGGAAAAGAACTGATTTCGAAGATCAGCCCTGAGGGCGACGAAACGCCGACCCTTGGCCGCAACACCAGCTTCTTTGAAGAAGTCTTCGGCAACATCGGTTCAGTGGGCGCGGGCAGTGGCCAAGGCGCTACGCCGAACAGCCCGAACTGATTCGGACAATCCTGCTAAAATTGCCGTACATAATATCCGACCGTCACCCTGAACTTGTTTCAGGGTCTTAATTCGGCACAGTCAGGAGTAAGATGCTGAAACAAGTTCAGCATAGCTGTGTTCGGAAAAATGCCACAAGCGTCGCCCCCGCTTTCTTTATAGCTTATTCCGTTACACCTGCCGCAGCGAGTACTGCCAAGGTCACCAAATCGCTTGTGCTTGAAGCCATAGTGGCCACTTGCACCTGACGCTCGATACCTAGCAGCATCGGTCCTATGACTTGGTCTCCGCCCAATTCGCGTAATAGCTTTGCCGACAGATTTGCAGACTGCAGGCCAGGCATGACGAGCACGTTGGCAGGTCCTGACAACCGGCAGAATGGATAGTTTTTCATCAACGCAGGGTTGAGCGCAACATCCGGCGGCATGTCGCCTTCATATTCGAAATCTGGCCGGCGGGCATCAAGCAACGCAACTGCATCACGGATGTTATTGAGCCAGTTTCCAGCCGGGTTGCCAAAGGTCGAGAATGACAGGAAAGCGACGCGTGGAACATGGCCCATGCGGCGGGCAACGCCAGCAGTTTTCTCTGCAATATGGGCCAGCTCTTCTGCCGTCGGGCGTTCGTTTACCGTGGTGTCGGCAATAAACACGGTATGTGTTTTGCCGACCATGACGTGAATGCCGAACGGTATCGCATCCTTCTTGGCATCCAGCACCCTGCGTAATTCGCGCAAGGTCTGGCCAAAGGTGCGAGTGACGCCAGTGATCATCGCATCAGCTTGATCCATCTGGAGCAGAAGTGCGCCAAAGATGTTCCGGTCCCGGTTGACCATCCGCTGAATGTCGCGGCGCAGATACCCGCGACGCTGCAAGCGGCCATACAATCGGTCGACCATTTTATCGACCAATGGACTTTGGACACTGTTATGGATTTCATATTCGTCGGGATTGGCGCCGAGCTCAATGAGCTTTTCGGTAACCCGCGCATCGCGCCCGATAAGCACTGGAACGCCATAGCCATCCTGTTTGAACTGAACGGCTGCGCGCAACACGACATCTTCTTCGGCTTCCGCAAAAATGACGCGCTTTGGCTTTGCCCGGGCGGCTTCATAGACTTGAGTCAGAACCGATGTTGTGGGGTTTTGACGCGCGCGCAGGCTCGCACGATAGGCGTTCATATCGGCAATCGGCTTTTGCGCGACGCCGGAATCCATCGCGGCCTTTGCAACGGCCGAGGCAACGATTTCCATGAGGCGTGGGTCGAATGGCGAGGGGATGATATAGTCCCGGCCAAATTTGTGCATCATGCCGCCATAAGCTGCCGCAACTTCTTCCGGCACGGTTTCACGCGCCAATTGCGCCAAGGCATTCGATGCCGCAATCTTCATCGGCTCATTGATCGTGGTGGCGCGCACATCGAGCGCGCCGCGGAACAGGAATGGAAAGCAAAGGACATTATTGACCTGATTTGGAAAATCCGACCGTCCTGTTGCAATGATAGCATCAGGCCGTGCCGCGCGCGCAACGGGCGGCGAAATTTCGGGATCGGGGTTTGCCATGGCAAAAATGATGGGCTCCGGCGCCATCGACTTCACCATATCGGCGCTCAACGCATTGGCGGCGGAAAGGCCAAGGAAAACATCCGCGCCGACTATGGCTTCGGCCAAGGTGCGCGTAGTGGTTTTTGCGGCATGCGCCGATTTCCACTGGTCCATGCCTTCGGTGCGGCCCTGATAAATCACGCCGGTCCGGTCGCACATAATCACATTGGCGTGCGGCACGCCCATGCCCTTGATTAGCTCGGTGCACGCAATCGCCGCCGCACCCGCGCCATTGCAGACAACCTTAATGTCTTTCAACGAACGGCCGGTAAGCTCGCACGCATTGATCAATCCTGCCGCCGCGATAATGGCTGTGCCATGTTGGTCATCATGAAAGACCGGAATATTCATCCGCTCTTTCAACGTTTGTTCAATGATGAAGCAATCTGGCGCCGCGATATCTTCCAAATTGATACCGCCGAATGTCGGTTCAAGCAGCTCGACAGCGTCAATGAAACGCTGAGCGTCTTCGGTCTTTACTTCGATATCGATGGAGTCGACGTCAGCGAAGCGTTTGAACAGGACCGCCTTACCCTCCATGACGGGTTTGGACGCCAGCGCACCCAAATTGCCCATGCCCAATATGGCGGTGCCGTTTGAGATAACTGCGACGAGATTACCCTTTGCGGTATAATCATAGGCTGTTGCCGGATCGTCATAAATGGCCTGTACCGGTACGGCTACGCCTGGCGAATAAGCGAGCGACAAATCGCGCTGCGTCGCCATTGGCTTGGTTGCCACGATTTCGATTTTCCCCGGGCGGCCTTGGGAGTGGAAATCCAAAGCTTCCTGAGCTGTAATTTGGACGTCGCTATCGTTCATTTTTGGCCCTGACCCTATATCATAATTTAAAGTGCCCTAACGCGGTGGTGCCGCTAGGGCAAGCATTGCCCCGCAGGAATGCCTCCGCTATCGCCTTGCCCATGACGGGGACAATCAAAGCGACATCGGGACCGACACCAATGATGGTGCAGTATCTCGGGCTGAAGGCAAAGGCCGAGGACTGCCTGCTGTTCTACCGCATGGGTGACTTTTTCGAGCTGTTCTTCGATGATGCGCGCGCTGCCGCCGCGACGCTGGATATCGCGCTGACATCGCGCGGCGAACATGACGGCAGGCCAATTCCGATGTGCGGCGTGCCTGTGCATGCAGCCGAAGGCTATCTGGCACGGCTCATTAAGGCAGGGCACCGCGTTGCGATTGCGGAGCAAACCGAAAGCCCCGAGGTTGCCAAAGCGCGGGGCGGTTCAAAGACTTTAGTGGCGCGCGATATCGTCCGGTTCGTAACGGCAGGTACGCTGACTGAGGACAGCTTGCTGGACAGCTGGACCTCAAACATGCTGGTCGCCATTGCACCGGTGGGTGAAGAGTTCGGACTTGCGGCGGCAGATATCTCGACGGGCTATTTCGAATTGGTCACCGTTGCCGCCAGCGCGCTTGAAGCGGAGCTCGCGCGCCTATCCGCAAGCGAACTTGTCGCGCCAGACGGTTTGGCCCAACAACTGACAGGCGCAATCATTCGTCCACGTGCTGACTTTGAAAGCACCATAGGCGGCGATTTGTTGAAGCAGCATTTCGGCCTGTCGACGTTGGATGCAATCGGCACAGTCACACGCGCTGAACAGGCTGCCGCTGGCGGGCTGATCGCCTATCTGGCGCATGTCGGGCGTGGCAACATGCCCTTCCTCAAATTACCTGTCCGGCGTGAAGTACATGCCCATCTGCTAATTGATCAAGCAACGCGCGATAGCCTCGAAATCAGTTCAGCCAATAAAGGCGCACGTGCCGGGTCGTTGCTGGCTGAGGTTGATCGCACGATCACCGGTGCCGGCGCACGCCAGCTTGCGTCCGACCTGTCTGCGCCGCTGATGGACCAGAAAATTATCGAAGCGCGCCTGTCGCTGGTTCAGTGGTTCCATGAGGCGCCGCTGACGCGTGATGCCGTCCGGTCAGCTTTGCGACAATTGCCCGATATCGCCCGCGCCTTGGGCCGTGTTGTTGCCGGACGCGGAAGCCCGCGCGACTTGGGCCAAATTCGGGACGGACTGGATGCCGCGCGCAATCTGCGCGAGCGGCTTGGTGCAATGGCGGACCGTCCCGAATTGCTCGACCAGTTGCTGCCGCTGCTGGATGGCCACGGCCATATGGTTGATGTGCTCAGCCGCGCGCTCGTTGCCTTACCTCCAACCGATACGGCACAGGGCGGTTACATCGCAGAAGGTTATGATGCGGCTTTAGATGTGCTGCGTTCAGCTGGCCGGGACGGGCGGCAAGCGATTGCCCAGTTGGAGGCGCGCTATCGCGATTCCACGGGCGTTGCAGCACTCAAGATCCGGCACAATGCAGTCCTTGGTTATTTCGTCGAAGTACCCGCCAAGCATGGCGATGCGCTTATGGCGCCCGGCACAGGCTTTGCGCACCGGCAGACCATGGCTGGCGCTGTGCGTTTCAATTCTCCCGAGCTTCATGAAGAGGCCATGCGCATTACGCAAGCAAGCGGACACGCCTTGGCGGCTGAAGCTGCGCATCTTGAAGTACTCACCGCCATTGTGCTCACACGCCGTGATGCAATCGCTGCCAGCGCCGACGCGTTGGCGCGAATCGATGTGTCTGCAGCGCTTGCCGAACGTGCAGCCGAGAGTAACTGGTGTCGCCCGGCTTTTGTCAGTCACCCCTGCCTTGAAATCGAAGGCGGGCGACATCCGGTGGTCGAAAGCGCGCTTGCCAAATCGGGTGACCGGTTCATCGCCAATGATTGCAGGCTCTCGCCCGAAAAGCGCCTTTGGTTGGTGAGTGGCCCGAATATGGGCGGTAAATCAACTTTCCTGCGCCAGAACGCGCTGATCGTTTTGCTCGCGCAGGCGGGCAGCTATGTCCCTGCGACCTCTGCAAAGCTTGGCCTTGTTGACCGCCTTTTCAGTCGCGTCGGCGCGTCGGACAACCTCGCGCGCGGGCGATCAACCTTCATGGTGGAAATGGTCGAAACTGCGGCCATCCTGGCGCAGGCAACCGAACGCAGCTTTGTCATACTCGACGAGGTCGGGCGCGGCACATCGACCTATGACGGCCTCGCGATTGCATGGGCGGTTGTTGAGGGCATTCACGAAACCAATCGCTGCCGGTGTCTGTTCGCAACGCATTATCATGAACTAACGCGGCTCTCGGACAGCCTCGATGCGCTGTCGCTGCACCATGTCCGCGCAAAGGAATATAAGGGCGATCTCGTCTTGCTCCATGAGCTTGGCGATGGCCCTGCAGACCGCAGTTACGGTATCGCCGTGGCAAAGCTTGCGGGCCTTCCGCCGCAAGTCGTGGCGCGCGCAAAGACCGTGCTGGAGAAACTCGAAAAAGGGCGCGCGGAGACTGGCGGCTT
>JBKBTH010000074.1:0-7500 GCA_046290915.1 Sphingorhabdus sp. | reverse complement strand
TCCGGTGCAGCTAGTTCAAAACCCGAAAAGTCGAATCCTGGGGACACAACGCAGCTGACCAAAGCCCAACCGCCATCAGGTTCAGCCGCTTGCCAATGAAAAGGCGGAACCAACAGTTGTGGCATTTCGCCTTGCAAAACATCGCCCCCTAACCTCAAGCGGGTTGGGGCACTTTCCGCATTCTCGGCTATCATCAACGTCAAAGGTGCACCGGCGTGCCAGAACCACAATTCAGCAGCATCCACCCGGTGCCAGTGCGAACGCTCCGCCTCATCAAGCAGAAACAGAATTGCAGTTGCTCCCGCCCGGTCTCCGGATGTAGCCGCAGACCGCCAGGTTTCCCGATACCATCCACCTTCAGGGTGAGGCAGCAAGCCCAGCTTATCAATGACTGCCGGTGATGAATTATTGCGCATACCGTTGTTCCTAATGCTCCAAATTCTTTATTTTCGCTCAGGGGGCAGTCTTTTGATCGATCAATTTTCTTTTGAACAGCCTCAGTATCTTGTCTCCCGACCGATAGTTTTTTATGCGTATATTTCGTCAGACATCCGGTTAGTCCGCTTTTATCGCATATTGTCGGAAAGCTGATTTTGGTCAGATGAAAATTAAAGGCTGCACCCGCTCGTACTGCTTCCGTTTATTTATGCTAACCAGATCACGATACCTACCATCCGATATTTAACTTTCCACGTTCAATTTTGTGTTTTCAGGGAACAAACAACGAAGCATCGCTGATTGATAGAATCCTATTTGAATTAACCTGCCAACATTTTATCATAGAGCCAGTCAGTGAAACGCACGGCAGGATGTACGTTGAAGACGCTAGCCGTACCGAAATGGCGCAACGTATCAATCGCTATTTTGTCGAGACTTGAGCCGCAGTTCAGCCCGCGATGCATGTCGGCTGGACTTATAATGGCTCTGCGCGGGCGAGGCACAGTAGTCACCCGTCAATAGCTACATCATGCGACACAACTTTTCTACTAACCGAACATGGCGCCAGCTATGGAGGAATGACCGAAGCGAAATTGCTCTACGTCCAAAAATCAGAGTGCAACAATGCGATGTTGGGCAAGATGTTCGTAGTCGGCCATGCAGGCATCAGCGACAGCGCGCGCTTCGTCGTCGAGGCTGAGCGGGCGTACATCTGGTTTTTGGAAACCCGTGCTGGCAGCGACCGCGTCATACCAATGGCTTGCCCAGATGCCATCCTCATGGTGGATGCCCGCGGGCCATGACAACATGGCTGGATCCCATGGGATGTTTAGCGCAGCGCATAGCAAAGCTAGCGTCGTCGGAGGATTTGCAAGAATGTCAGCGCTGTCTACGACAGGTGGGGCGTAGCCGATTCTGTCGGCGATACGATTAAAGAACGCACGCTGGGTTGCGTAACCAAGATCTTCGACGCTCACACTCTCCCGCTTCACGCGGTAGCTGGCGACCATACGAGAAGGTTCGCGGACTAGAAAGGCGTGGCTGCAGTTGGTTAAATCATCGGGTTGGATCGGGCCGACCATATGGTGTGTCATTTGCTTTTGATACCACAGGGGCTCGCCTCCCGGTGCCGGACCGGAGAGGTGGGCCGCCACGCTGGACCAGTTGCAATCCATGTCTGCGATGACCTCTGCTGCCATGGGGTGCGGCTCACCGCCATGTGCAAGGAAACAGCCGTAGAAGGGTTCGTCACTGACGGCGCAATCAGTTCTAGAAGAAAAGCTGCGCATCATAGCTGTAGAAATGTTGCGTGGTCCCGACCACATGCATATCCGCTGTGTCATGGTCGGCTCTGGCCGGCGACGTCGCGTTCGATAAAGGCGCGGTAGAGATTTTGTAGGCGCTCGACGACTGGTCCCTTTCCATGCGTCAATACACGGCCATCGATGGTGTGCGCGGGAACAACGCCAGCAAAGGTTCCGGTCACAAAAGCTTCATCGGCACCATAGACATCGGTCATTGAGAAGTTGCGTTCGAACACGGGGATATCATTCTCCCGGCACAGGCGGATGACGTTGGCGCGCGTGATGCCGGCGAGGCAATAATCGCCGGTGGAGGTCCACACCTCCCCCTTACGGACGATAAAAAAATGGGTCGAATTACATGTGGCAACAAAGCCGTGCGGGTCGAGCATCAAGGCTTCATCTGCACCAGCTTGAGCCGCCTGAATGCAAGCGGTGATGCAATTGAGTTTGCTATGCGAATTGAGCTTGGGATCCTGCACCGCAGGATCACCGCGGCGAACGTGAACGGTAAACAACGACAGGCCGCGATCAACCGTTGCAGGAAGTGGGTCTTTAAATTCGGCAATAATAACAATGGTTGCCGGTGAGACGACGACACGCGGATCTTGGTAGGGCGTTGAACGGATACCACGCGTGACCATCAGCCGGATATGGCATTTTTCCATCTGGTTCGCGTCGATGGTGGCATAGAGGCGGTCCGTAAGCTCAGCGCGGGAAATGCCGATGTCCATGGCAATTGCCTTTGCCCCTTCCCACAAACGGTCAAGATGCTGGTCGAGAAAGGCCATGCGTCCGGCGTGAACACGGATTCCCTCCCATACCCCATCACCAAGCATAAAGCCGCTGTCAAAGACAGAGACCACCGCCTGTGCACGGGGAATTAGCTTCCCATTAACGTTGATGAGGATCGCGTCATTGCGCGAATCAGAGACAAAATCATGCGTACCAAGTGCCATGCGTTTGACCGTAACGTTGGCTGGGAGTGTGCGTCAAATGGGATCGCCAAGTAAGGCGCGAAAGATGCGACGGGACTTTATACTCCATTGCTGAGGAGATACACACCCTCGCGTGCTTTGGCACTAAATGGTTATTTTCGATCGGGTACGGCTAGCACCAGGACTACACATCAACGAAATAATCGAGTGACCCATCTTCCCGGATAATTGAATGATCCTGAAAAGAAGCAAAGACGAAAAAGTCCGCCCCTGTTAAGACATTATGGGTCACGCCGGCAGGGAAAACTGCTTTGTTAGCCCTACCCAGTTCAATTAATTGGCCTCCAATGATGGCCGTGCCTGACCCATCAACACCGTACACATGCGCGGTTGCAAGCTTGTGGTAGTGCGCGCCAAGTTCGCGTGCTGGCTCCAACAGGAAAAGATCGATATAGCGATGGCTGGCGGGCAACTGTTCCAACACTGCTTCGGTGATTGCAATGGTGATCACCGTTGAACCATTGGGCGCCTTTTGAACCTTCGCGCCAACAAATGGCCTCTGCTCGGCAAACGACAAGTCACCGCGGCAAATATCGCTGGCGTGTAGTTCGAACAAATTGAGGATCTGGCTGATTGCAATGTCGTCCATTATGTCACCGTAAAGCTGGCAGCGTGTCGGTAAAGCCGAAACGCCTCAGATCGCTTATCTTGGTCGGGTATAATATGCCTTGGAGATGATCGCACTCATGCTGCACCACGCGTGCATGAAATCCCTCGGCTACCCGATCAATTCTGTCGCCGTCCAGAGTGTATCCGGTATAGCGGATCGCTCGAAAGCGGGCCACTTCACCACGCAATCCCGGAACTGACAGGCAACCTTCCCAGCCATTTTCGGTTTCCGCACCCATCGCGGTGATTTCAGGGTTTATCAAAACCGTTTCGGGAACAGGCGGCGCATCAGGATAGCGGTTGTTTTTATCAAAGCCGAAAATCACCACCTGCACCGGTTCTGCGATTTGCGGAGCTGCCAAACCGGCGCCCACATGGGCGCGCATGGTATCAAACATGTCGGCGACAAGAACTTTCAGCGCGGCCGTTCCGAACGTCGACACCGGCTGAGACGGAGCTAGCAAACGCGGGTCACCCATCTTTAGGATCTGCCTAATAGCCATGTCTTTGTCCTGCCAACTCATTTAATTCAAATAGCTTTATGCCTAGCATGTCGTAGAGAGCGATGCTAAATTTTTCGATGTGTAATTTAGGTTTTTGGGGGCAACTAGGTGAATGTCGAAAACAAGTTATCAAGGCGTGATGTCTTGCAGTTTGAGCCCCCATCCGAAGTGATGGGATGCGCAACGACGGCACTTGTCGATGTTGACTTCGCTAGAGCGACAAGTCTCGGGCTGGTCGATTATTTGAAATCTTCGCCTGACGGATGGTCCATACACAGTTTTGCCAATTGGGTTGGTGCTGCCAACGCCTTCAAGGAGGGCGATGCCATTGTCGGCGTTGCGGCAAAAGATGATGACCACCGGACGTTCGCGCGCATACTTCTGGCAAACACGCGGCTTTACGAGATCGATGCCAATCCGATTTTCAGCGACGATCTGCATCAAGCGATCATCTCGATTATTGATGAGAGTATTGCTGGTACGTTGCGGGGTTGGACCCTTGAGGAGTTACGCGATTACCTGCTTGCAAAGGATGAAGCCGACATAAAGACAATAATGCCGGGCCTCTCCAGTGATGTCATCGGTTGCGTGGTCAAGTTAATGTCTGATGAAGACTTGACCGCTATTGCGTCAAAAATCTTCAATCCTTTGCCGAACTCAAACATCGGTGAACGCGGATATCTCGGTGCGCGGATCCAGCCCAATTCCCCGACCGACAACATTGACGACATTGCATGGCAGGTCTTCAACGGTTTTGCTTATGGCGTTGGTGATGTCATGATCGGGACCAATCCGGTCAGCAGTGAACCGGAAAGTGTTCATGCGATTGAAATGGCGCTGAAAGACATTGTCGACACCTTCGGGCTTTCGGATGTTTTGCCGCATTGCGTGCTGGCGCATATCGACGTCCAGGCGGAGGTTGAGAAAAAGTGGCCAAGCTCAACCGCCTTGTGGTTTCAGAGCATCGCTGGCAGCGACGCGGCTAACAAGACCTTCGATTTGTCACTCGACCGCTTGGTCGCACATGCCGACCAACGGCAAGACAAATTCGCAATGTATCTTGAAACCGGACAGGGAGCAGACTTTACGAATGGGCATGCCCAGTCGATGGACATGGTGCTGCATGAATCGCGCAAATATGGATTGGCGCGCTTCTTGTCGCTGCGGATTGCCGCTGCAAACGGACGGCGTCCATGGGTGCATTTGAACGATGTCGCAGGTTTTATCGGGCCCGAGGTATTCCGCAATCGGGATCAACTTGTGCGCTGTTGCCTTGAGGATCTGGTCATGGGCAAGCTGCACGGTCTGTGCATTGGGCTTGACGTTTGTTCGACGCTTCACATGGATGTCAGTCTCGACGATCTCGATTACTGCCTTGAGCGCGTGGCTCCAGCTAATCCTGCGTATTTGATGGCGTTACCAACCAAAATTGATCCGATGCTGGGTTATCTTACGACCGGTTTTCAGGATCATGTTCGGCTAAGGCGAAAGTTCGATTTCAAGATCAGTGAGCCGATGCAACATTTTTTCCGCAAACTTTCGGTGATCGACGACGCTGGTGCGCCTGCCGAAAATTTTGGGAAGCCTGAACAGATTTACGTCGAATACCGGCGACGCAAAGGCGACAACCGGCCCGAATGGGATATATTGGCGGAGGCAGGACAGAAAATGGATGCCGTTCGAGGGCGTGGACTTTTCTTAGCGCAAGGCCATGGGGAATTGCACGAGGATCTTGAGCCTGCAATCGCAAAGGAAATCAACGCCATATATGAACGATCCCGCAAGAGCATTTGGGCGGATTTCGATGTCGCCTTTCTGCCCTCGCTTACCGATGTGATCATCGTCGACACCAAGGCACGCGATCGCCGCGATTATATTCTGCATCCCGAACTGGGCGAGACGCCGTCTGAACCGACCGTTGCAAAGCTGACCGAATTGCAAGCGCAATGCGCAGGTTTATTCGATGTCCAGATAGTCCTCAGCGACGGGCTGAATGCGATAGCGATCATGGATGATCCCGTTCGCGATAGTTTTCTAAAAGCTTTGGTGGGAGGTCTGACACAAAACAATATCTCGGTTGCGCCAAACATCATTGCATTTGAACGAGGTAGAGTACGTGCCGGTTATAAAACTGGCGAAATATTGTTTTCCGGCAGCAGTGGAAGCAAGGCAATAATTCATGTCATCGGCGAACGTCCGGGATCAGGCCATGATTGTTTTTCGGCTTACATGACGGTCGCGGATGGGTACCTTTGGTCGCAAACGGGCGGCGTTGACCATGATGTTACCCGGGTTGTCTCAGGAATTTCCGCAACTGCTCTTGATCCTGAGACGGGTGCGCGCGATTGCATCCGGATATTCCTTGAAATGTGGCGGAAAGCGAGCACGTAATGACCCCTTGTATCCGAAATGCAAAATTACATCGCAGCGCAGCAGGCATTGCCATATTCCTTGCTGCTTTTACCTTGCCGCACGATATGGCGATGGGCAGCGCACCCCACGCGGACAGCGCACCAGCGGCGCCAACGGCTCAGACTTCAGCGGGCTATCCATCAGTGCGCCTTCTTGACACAGGAGAGGATATTCTGGGCCGGCCCTTCGCTTATCCGGCTGGCGATGCGCGGCTGATCTCTGAAATCATTACCCTTGCTCCGGGTGCGGAAGGTGCGTTGCACCGCCATCTGGTCCCGATGTTTGCCTACTTGCTTGAGGGCGAACTGGCCGTAGATTATGGCACTCAGGGCATACGGAGTTACAAAGCCGGCGATGCCTTAGTCGAAGCAGTTGCGGTTCGCCATCGAGGCTTGAATACCGGCACAATGCCGGTGAAGCTCCTCGTCGTCTATATGGCTGCCAGTGACGGGAAACTGGTCGAGCCTTAACGGCCTTTAATGCCAAAGTGATCCTGCCGAGTAGGCTTGCCGAATGAACGCTTGCAGCAGGCTGCAAGGCAAAGAAGCGGTTCTCAAGCGAACTTTCCCTATGCTTCGCCCACGGCAGCTTCAGCAGCGGCAATTTCCGTTGCACGCGCAGCAATCCGGTCACCGATCGGTGGCCCCTTGAAGCGACGATTTTCGATGCCGAACCAGGCAATGACGGTCAGCAAACCGATAGCCGCCAAAACCTTTAATGCGAAGTCATTTGGGGGCTGCACACCGACATAGAAGACCACCCCTGCAATCGCGATGCAGAATACCGCAACGACACGGAATGCAGGCCCCATGTCCCACGGGCCCATTTTCGTCCAGCTATTGCCATATGCAAAAAGGCCCGCGGCCATTGGCATCGTATAGGAAAGATAAAGCGCGATTGAGGTTACCGCGACGGCAACAGAATAGGCGCCGGCAAATGACGTGAAGCCCACAGCGAGCGCGGCACTTGTCCAGATCGCGTAAACAGGCGTCCGGTGCTTTGGGCTGACGATTCTGAGGTAGTTCGATCCCGGCAAACCATCGTCACGTGCAAAGGCGAAGGTCATCCGCGAGGCCGATGTCACGGTGGCCAGACCACAGATGAACTGGGCAACTAGAATGATGACATAAAGAAAATACTTGAGCTTAGTCGGGATTGTTGCGTCCATTACATAGAAGAACACGTTCCAGCCCTGCTTCGCTGCCTCTTCCATGTCAGGAATTGCGAGAACGAAGGCGC
>JBKBTH010000073.1:0-7516 GCA_046290915.1 Sphingorhabdus sp. | reverse complement strand
TTCAACAAGAAACCTAGAAATGCCCGCCCGACGAAGCGTTTTGACCTGATATTCCACGAGCGATCCACCCGCTAACTCGGTATTCGCCATGTCGGTGGACATAGGCGAAGCAGACACGTCACCACCTGTTACGGAGAGCAAAGCAACATTCGGTTTTTCGGGGATGCGAGCGGATACCATGGGCCCGATATGAAGGTTAGGCGGCTTTTGCCAATAAAAATCTACGCCGCCGTCTCAATCACTGAACAATGAAATGTTCGATATCGGATATGGCCTTGCTCAGTTTACGCAGGACAACGGGGTCCCCAGGCGCACCTTCGCTCGCTTCGTCAGCAAGCGCCATGAGATGGACCGCACCAAAACTTGCGGCTAAACCCTTTAGACGCCAGCTTGAATATTGCCAGTTTGCGTCGCAACGTGACCGCGACAAAAGACTTAATTGCCGTTTTGCGCTATCAACAAAGGACAAGCGTAACTCTGCCATAAGGGATGCGTCATCCCCGACTGCAGCCTTAAGCGCTGTGTCAAATGAGCCATAATCCATAGACATTTTACATGGCTACTACACAGTGTGTTAAGTTTGCGTTTCGCTCTCGCAAAAATATGGTAAATAACAAACTATGACCACGCGATCAAAAATTGTCGGGCTAACTCAGCATATTTCGGACCAATCGACTGACAACGATGGCGTGGAAGAGACCAACGCAGCGGTGGAATCGTCTCCGGAGGCGCTATTCTCCTCCAGTTTCGATGATGAATACGAACTTGAACAGCCGCGTCGCGATATTTTGGCCTTGGTTGTGCCGACAATATTGCTCATTGCATTTATCGCTTGGACGGCATTTTTCGCAATAACGTACTTGCCCGATGTGCAGGCCGGTCTGAACGATAAGGGTATCGTCGGCCTGATCGCGACTTGGGCTGGCCCTGCACTTCTAATCGCGGTGAGTTGGCTACTTGCCATGCGTAACAGTAGCCGTGAGGCCACCCGTTTTGGCAATGTAGCTGCATTGCTACGCAACGAGAGCGATGCGCTGAGTGAGCGTATGCGAACGGTTAATGAGGAAATTTCATTAGCGCGTGAATTTCTGTCGCAAAACGCACGCGACCTTGAATCTTTAGGACGGCAGTCGTCACAGAAGTTAATGGATTCAGCGCAGGTGCTGACGGCGGCATTGGCCGACAGCGACGCGAAGGCAAAAACGCTTGAAGCCGTAAGCCAATCTGCAAACACAAATTTGGAGCAACTTCGCAAGCATCTCCCCGTCGTGACCAGTGCCGCAAAGGACGTGACCAACCAGATTGGGAGCGCTGGCAATAATGCGCAAATCCAGATCAAAGCACTTATCGCGACTCTAGAGCGCGTCAGCGAGGCAGGAAAATCTGTACGCAATTATATTGACGATGTTGAAGTGCGCGCCGATGATATGGCTGTTAAATTAGAAAAGTCGTTAACAAGTAGCGCAAAATTGCTTGATGTACGAAGCGCTGAAGCGCTTGACCGGAGTGCCGAGATGGCAACCTTGATGGACAGTGCGTCGCAAGCGATCTCCAGCGGCATTGCTCAAGCATCGGGTGACATTGATTCTATACTCACGGACAGTCAGGAACATATTCAATCGAGCTTGGCCGAATTGCGGCAGGCGCTTGGCGAAGTCGGCAGCCAGACCGAACAAGAAGAGACACGTATCCGCGAAATGATTTCCGCGATAAGCACGCATATTCGTTCAAGTGCTGAACAAATTGCCGATGTTGACCGGGAAGCAACTGACCAAACATCCAAACTTGCATTTGCGGTGTCCGCATTAGGTGAAAGTACGCGCTCTGTTGGGTCGGCTTTGTCGGACAATCAAGTTATTACAGAGCAGCTCATTGGCCAGTCGGACAGGCTTCTCGTTAAATTAGAAACCGCTAACCATGAGATCAGTCAGGCTATACCTGCGGCGATGGATGCTCTCAGCGTCCAAATGACCGATGGTGTTGCCCAGATTAAATCCGCTTTATCGAGCGCGGAAACGCTTGAGGAATTGAGCGATGGCATGCTTGAAAAGCTCAACGGGCTTGAGCAGTTGATTGCCGACCAGCGCGACTCTGTAAACGCACTCATGACCACTAGCGATGCACATTTTGCGGCTCGGCACGAGCAGGTCGATGCACTTGGATCATCGCTTCGGCAGACACGCGCGCTGCTTGAGGAAATGTCGGACGAAGCCAATGACCGGCTTGTTACTTCGTTGCTGCGCGTTCGGGAGACCACACGCGCCGCAGCGGAAAGCAGCCGCAAGATATTGGACGATGAACTCGCCCATATTGCAGACCAACTGACCGAACAAAACCGGACGGCGTTGGCAAATGCATTGGACGCCCAGGTTGCGTCGATGAATTCAGCCGTTCAGGAGGCGATCGAGCGCAATGTGGAACTGTCCGAAGCTGCCTCTGGCTTAGTGGTCAAGCAATTGGCCGAACTCAACGAAATGACGGCCAGCCTTGAAAGCCGCATCACTGACAGCAAAAATAGTTTTGAATCCGTTCAAGACGACAGCTTTGCCCGTCAGATGGTGCTGTTGACAGAATCGCTAAACTCAACGGCGATCGATGTTGCAAAAATATTGTCGAACGACATAACGGATACGGCTTGGGCATCATATCTGAAGGGCGACCGGGGCGTATTCACGCGTCGTGCCGTTCGTCTTCTGGACGCTGGAGAAGCGAAAATAATCGCTAATCATTATGGCGAGGACAGCGAGTTCCGCGAACATGTAAACCGTTATGTCCATGACTTTGAATCCATCATGCGCCTGTTACTGAGCACACGGGACGGAAACGCCATCGGTGTAACTTTGCTCTCGTCGGACGTCGGCAAGCTCTATGTAGCGCTTGCGCAGGCTATTGAACGGTTAAGGAACTAAGCTTTTAGCTAGGCCGGTTGAGCAGCGAGTCAAAGCTATGACGATCAACCCAGCCATTTACATAATTAGCGTAATAGAGCGCGAAGAGCGCAGCGGATAACAATGTTGTCCTGAGCAAGATTGTTCCAGGCTGAAAATTGCCAGGTGCGCTGTCTGCTTGTCCAGGTACCTTTGGCAGCCCTAATTCATCATGCGTACGCACGCCAATTGGAAGAATGACAAACGCCGTCATCACCCAAAAAAGCGCGTAAATGGCTACAATTGATGTCCAGCTCATGCCGTCTCCACTATCATTACATCAACAATCGGTTTCTTACCCGTCCAGCTTACGGCGACACGGCGAACCGCCAAACGTACGGATTCACGCAGCTTATCGTAATCGCCGCGATTGTCCTTAACCGCCTTCACCGCAGCGGCAGTTGCTTCCTCGACAAAATCATCAAGATCTTCTTCGATGGGAACGCCATGCAAACGGATCTCGGGGCTTCCCAGCAGTTTGTCGTTGGCACCCAGCGCGAACGCGACCGCAATCAATCCATACCAGGACAGGCGCCGGCGTTCGTTCAACGTTGCTCCGTCTGCAGCAATGATGGTGTCGCCATCAAGGATGAGACGACCAGTACGTTCCTTGCCGATAGTCTTTGGTTCACCTGGCGCCAAACGCACGACATCACCATTCGACTGCACGACAGACTTTGGAACGCCATGCGCGAGTGCGAAACGTGCCTGCTCGGCCATGTGCCGGCGCTCGCCATGCACCGGGACGAGGATTTCAGGCCTAATCCAATCATATAAAGCAGCAAGTTCCGGCTGACCCGGATGGCCCGAGACGTGGACATGCGCCTGCTTTTCAGTAACCGTCAAAATGTTGCGCTCGGCAAGCTTGTTCATGATGATGCCGATCGCAATTTCGTTGCCCGGAATCTGCTTGGACGAGAAGATGACGGTATCGCCTTCCTCAAGTTTCACAGGATGGTTTCCTTCGGCAATGCGGGCAAGCGCAGCGCGAGCTTCGCCCTGCCCGCCTGTAGCGACAACCATAACTTCATCGCGCGGAAGGCTATCAACGCTCTCCATATCGATGGTCTTGGGCAGGTCCTTTAAATAGCCATTAGCCTGCGCTGCTTCAAGGATCCGGTGCAGCGACCGACCAGCAAAGCACAACGTCCGTCCGCTCTCGCGCGCAACTTCGCCCAAAGTTTGCAGTCGGGCCGCGTTGGAAGCGAACGTCGTAACAACCACGCGGCCCTTGGCAGCTCGGACGGACTTCAGAAGGTCGTCCTTCACGCTGCCTTCGCTGCCGCTGTTTCCAGCATTGAAGACGTTGGTAGAATCGCAGACCATCGCCAGTATTCCGGTGTCGCCAATCGCGGTCAGCGCGTCGGCTGTGGTCGGAGTGCCCAATACAGGGCGTTCATCCAGCTTCCAGTCGCCGGTATGGAAAATCTTGCCATAAGGCGTGGTAATCAGACAGGCGCTCATCTCAAGAATGGAGTGCGCCAGTGTCACAAATTTAAAGTCGAACGGGCCCATGGAGAAGGCGCCTTCCATCGGGATGACATTCAACTCCACAATGTCGGCAATGCCTTCTTCCTCGAGCTTGCCGCGAATAAGCGTTGCTGTGAACGGCGTCGCATATAACGGCACACCAAGGTCAGCAGCAAAATATGCAACTGCGCCGATATGGTCTTCATGACCATGCGTCAGTACGATGCCCAAAAGGTCTTTTTTGCGCTTCTCGATAAATTCCAGATCTGGAAGTACGAGGTCAATGCCGGGATATTCTGAGTTGGCAAATGTGAGTCCAAGATCGACCATCACCCACTTGCCATCGCAACCATATAAATTGACGTTCATGCCAATTTCATTTGATCCACCAAGAGCAAGGAAAAGCAGTTCATTTTTTGGGGTCGTCATTATGTTTTTTCTCTATTCCTGTACAAAAGCGCCAGCCCCCGCAGCGTAAGATCGGGTTCTACCCGGTCAAATAAATGGCCATGTTGCTGAAACAAGATCGCCAAACCGCCGGTTGCAATGACCGATACCGGTTCGCCAATTTCAGCCTTCATTCGGGCAATCATTCCCTCGATCATTGCCACATAGCCCCAATAGATGCCAATCTGCATTTGTCCAACAGTGGTTGTGCCAATTACACTTTCATTTGGCGGCGGTTCGATTGCAATTCGTGGAAGCATCGCCGCTGCACCATACAGAGCATCGAGCGACAGATTAACGCCCGGCGCAATGCTCCCGCCTCGATACGAACCATCAGGTCCAATATAGTCGAACGTCGTAGCCGTGCCAAAACTGATCACGATCTTGTGTCCGTCGGCCAGCGATTGGGCAGCGATTGCATTTACTGCGCGGTCTGCGCCCACCGACTGCGGTTCGGCAACACACAGTTGAATGCCCCATTCAACCGCACCTCGCCCCGCCACAAGGGCTTCACAACCAAAATAGCGCGTCGCCAAAAGCTGTAGGTTATGAAGGGCGCGCGGCACAACGGTCGCGATGATGACTGCGTCGATATCCGACCGCTTGAACCCTGCCATTTGGATCAGCTGATCCAACCAGACAGCATATTCATCAGCGGTGCGGCGCGCATCCGTGGCAATGCGCCACCGGTGCAATATCTCACCATTGTCATCGACCAAAGCAAATTTCGCGTTGGTATTACCTGTGTCTATTGCGAGCAGCATCGCCCACCCCTTTAAACTAGAAAAACATCTGCCGCGTGAATGGCACGAATTGTTCCATCCGCCAAGCTAAGCCGCAGGGCACCTTGATCGTCCAACCCATGGAAAAGCCCCTGCAATTCCTCTCCATCGGGCAACCGTGCCGAGAGTGCGGTTCCGCGTGGATGCGCATATTCTTCCCATTGCCTTACAATGGTCTGTAACCCTGACAAACGCCAGATGCTCACATAGCGCGCAAAGGCCTCTGCTACTATTTCCACACATGACTGTGCATCAGGCGGTGTCGCCCCAAGCGTGCGTAAGTCTGACACCTTACGATCCAGATTTTCCGGATGCCAAACAAGGTTTAGCCCGATGCCGACCACGACCGCATCGGATGCTCTTTCGAGTAATATCCCGCACAATTTCGACCCATCGAACGAAAGGATGTCGTTTGGCCATTTCAGGGAAATGTCGACATGCGGTGCGATGTGACGGACTGCATCGAACACGGCCACTGCTGTCACAAAAGCGAGGCTTGCTGGCGCAGGATCGGTATCGCGTAAACGAACGATGGTGCTCGTGAACACATTGCCCTTTGGGCTTTCCCAGCTGCGGCCAAGGCGGCCTCTACCGCCATCCTGCGCATCGGCGCGAAGCCATAATCCCTCTGGTGCACCCAGTGCCGCACGCATCAGCAAATCAGCGTTGGTTGAGCCCGTAAGCGCAACCTCTTCAAATATCGGCGTCAGAACAAGGCCTTTGCCGCAATTGCCGTCCACACGCCAAGCACGGGGATGGCAAAATAGCCAAGCGGTGAATTGGCCGCGGCAAGAATGCCACCCGTCCAGACCAGCACCTTGTCATCATCTTCGGCAATAACATCTGCTGCATCATCAAAGTACATCACTTTAACGACCTTCAGATAATAGAACGCGCCAATAACTGAAGCTGCGATACCAATGACTGCCAGTGGCAATAATCCAGCAGCGACAGCGGCGTTGAATACCACCAGCTTACCCCAGAAGCCAAACAATGGTGGAATGCCAGCGAGGCTGAACATGAAAATGGCGAATGCGGCGGCAAGCGGGGGGCGAGTCTTTGACAAGCCAGCGATATCGGCAAACTCTTCCCGATAGTTGCCGTCTTTGTCCTTCAATTGCATCAGGCACACAAAGCCGCCCAATGTCATTGCAACATAAATAGCCAAATACACAAGCATAGCAGCGATGCCCTGCTCTGTTCCGGTAGCAAGGCCAATGAGAATGAAGCCCACATTGTTGATTGAACTGTACGCCATCAGGCGCTTCAGGTTTTGCTGACCGATTGCGCCGACTGCACCGATGATAATCGACATAAGCGCAACCGCGATAATGATCTGCTGCCACACCAGAACCTGCGAACCAAATGCCTCAAGCACAATGCGAATCAACAAAGCGATAGCAGCAACCTTTGGCGCGCTGGCAAAAAATGCAGTTACGGGCGTGGGTGCGCCTTCGTAAACGTCAGGCGTCCACATGTGGAATGGCGCGGCGCTGATCTTGAATGCCAATCCGGACAGGATAAATACGATGCCGAAGATAAGGCCAAGGCCGACTTCCTTGTCCATAGCGACGCCGATTGCCGCAAAGTTGGTCGACCCGGCAAACCCATAGACCAGTGACGCGCCGAAAAGCAGCATACCGCTGGCTAGACCGCCCAAGACGAAATATTTTAAACCCGCTTCAGCCGAACGGCCATCTGAACGAACAAAGCTGGCAAGAACGTAGGCTGAGAGGCTTTGAAGCTCGAGACCGATATATAATGAAATCAGGTCAGTCGCCGATACCATCACACCCATGCCGATGCAGGACAGCACAATAAGAACCGGATATTCAGCGCGCATAGCGCCTGCCTTCTCCAGGAAACGAGGGGCAATGATCAACGAAATAG
>JBKBTH010000072.1:0-7590 GCA_046290915.1 Sphingorhabdus sp. | reverse complement strand
CAACACGGTCTTGCCCTTAAGTTCCATATTTCCCCCTCAATATTGCGAATGCATTCGTGCCCTGAATTGTCAGGGAATCAGTATGGACGAGCCGACCGTCTTTCGTCCTTCAAGGTCGCGGTGTGCCTGTGCGGCGTCTTCCAGCGCGTAGCGGTTACCGATCGTGATATCGATAATGCCTTGGCGGAACATATCGAACACATATTCCGCGCCAGCTGCCCGCTCGGCTGCGTTATGATAATAATCGAACAAGGTTGGGCGCGACACATATAGCGAGCCTTTTTGTGCCAAAGTCCCAAGGTTAAGGCCCGTCACTGGGCCGCTGGCATTGCCATAGCTGACGATGAGACCGCGTCGTGCCGTTGCATTCAACGATGTTTCCCATGTGTCGAGGCCAACACCGTCAAATGTCACTTCCACACCTTTGCCGCCGGTGAGTTCACGTACCTGTGCTGCTACGTCCTCTTTGCCATAAAGAATGACATGGTCGGCACCCGCCGCGCGCGCCAGAGCGGCTTTTTCTTCAGTGCTAACTGTGCCGATGACGCGGGCACCAACATGCTTGAGCCATTGCACTAGCAATAGGCCGACACCACCTGCGGCCGCGTGCACCAATATGTCCCATTTGGGCTGAACCTTGGCACAGCGTTCGACAAGAAACTCGGTGGTGCAGCCCTTTAGCAAGCCAGCAGCCGCGACTTCGTCGGTGATGTCGTCCGGCACCAAGAACAGGCAATTGGCGGCAATATTGCGCGCGGTGGCATAGGCACCGATGCTTGGGCCAAAGGTGGCAACACGGTCACCAACGCGCCAGTCCGTCACGCCTTCTCCAATCGCCTCAATGACCCCTGCCGCTTCCATGCCAAGGCCCGAGGGCAGGGCCATAGGATAAAGGCCGCCACGGTGATAGGTATCGATAAAGTTTAGGCCGACGGCAAGATTGCGCATGCGCACTTCACCAGGGCCGGGCGCCGCCAGTTCCACGTCCATCCATTCAATGACGTCCGGCCCACCTGTATGCCTAATGCTTGCTGCTCTTTCCATCGAGAAGACTCCTGTTGAATGACTGCGTCATATCAGAGGCGGCGCGTACCCGCCAATGCGCAGCTGGCAAAGATGGTTAAAAAAGCGTTAACGACTGTCGCAGATCGGGACAGTGAAATTTGGGTGGAAATTAACCATCTTTTTGAATGGCCATTATGCCTAACAAAACGTTAACGTCTCACTATGCTGAAAAGAAGATTAGTCTGTCGCAACGAAGCCGCCCGTCACCCATTTCGGCGGATGCTCCCTCCACCACAAATGGCGCAGGCGGCAACTGCCACACGCCAGAAGTCATGGTGGCGCAATGAGGACACGCATTTGTTTATGCTCAGCTTCAGCGCGTTTTTCGTCGCGATTACCAGCTTTATAGCGTGATTTAAGCGGTCACAGGATCGCAAGCCCTGTGCAGCTTCCATGCGATCCATGCCGAGACTAGGCAGGCCGCAGCAATCATGAAAAGCGTATCGGCAATGCTGACGCCTGCGCTGACAAGAAGGCTGTAGACAACAGCACCGATCACCATCGCGCCGGAATTCACAATGTTATTGGCGGCGATGGTTCTGGCAGTCTGGGACTTCGCGACTGTCGTTGTCAGAAATGCGTAAAGAGGGACAACGAACATACCCCCGGCGATAGAAATGCCAAGAAGATCGACAATCATGCGCTCGCCGTAACCGAGCATCAGAAATTGCCACCAATCCATCAGTTCAGGCCCAGTGGGTTGCCAGTGGCTTACCGTCCACCAAAGGTCCAGTACGAATAAGCCCATCACGATGACAGAAATCGGCGCATATTTGGCGGACACTGTGCCTTTCAGCAGGCGGTTGATGGCCACTGAGCCAATCGCAATCCCGATAGAGAAAAACGCAGTGAACAACGTAGCGACCGTATTGTCACCGCCGATGGCGTTTTTGACCATGGGTGGGAAAATCGACCCAAGGACAGCGCCTACACCCCAGAAAAAGCTGATCGCCATGATGGCGAGGAACAAGCGGGGAATGTGCATCGTGTCGCGCACCAGGCGCCAGCTGCTGCGGAAAATGTTCCAGTCCATGGTTGCAGTAGGCGCATCGTTTTCAGGTGGAGCAAGCGGCACGGATTGCGCCATTACTCGCCCGATCACAGCGACCACAATAATGCAAATACCCGCAATGTGGCCAGGAATGATGCCGCCAGCGATCGTTCCGCCCAAGATTGCGAGATACGTGCCTGCTTCGACTAGGCCCGTTCCCCCCAGCACTTCGTCTTGTTCAAGATGCTGTGGCAATATCGCGTATTTGATGGGGCCGAAGAAAGTGGAATGCACACCCATGGCAAATAGCGCGGCCAGCATGAGCGGTATATTGTGCGTATAGATACCCGCTGCGCCGAACATCATAATGAAAATCTCCGCCGTTTTCACCATGCGGATGACTCGCGTCTTTTCTATGGTGTCAGCCAGTTGGCCGGCCAAAGCGGAAAATAGGAAAAAGGGCAAAATGAACAGCGCACCTGCAATTGCGTTGAAATTTGCTTCTCGTGTCGGGTCGGAATAGATTTCGTAGGTCACCAAAATGACCATGGCCATTTTGTAAAAATTGTCGTTGAAGGCATTGAGGAACTGGGTGACGAAAAGCGGCAAAAATCTGCGCTTGTTCAACAGTGACATTGTCGTGGCCATTATTTTCGCTGTTCCCATGCGGACGATTTCGGAGCCTTAGCGGTCCGCCCCTATCATGGCAAAGCGCATTTCATATGACGGTTAAATAGCCGCGTGATTTTGTTGGCACATCGCGCTATCGCTGGATCATGCTTAGCTTGCCAAACATCCTGACCCTGTCGCGCATTTTTGCGGTGCCAATTCTCGTCTTCTTGCTGTGGCCAGGGACTAAGGACATTGGCATTCAGCCGGTGCCGCTTGATTATGGCTTTGCGTTCATATTGTACTGCTTGATGGGTATTACCGATTATTTCGATGGCTATCTCGCCCGTGCGCAAGGGACGGTATCGAAATTGGGCGTTTTCCTTGATCCGATTGCAGACAAGATCATGGTCGCCGCAGTCATCTTGATGCTGGTGTTTACGCGCGATGTCGACGGCTGGCACGTCATCGCGGCCCTCACCATTTTGTTACGAGAAATGATTGTATCGGGCTTACGTGAATTTTTGGCTGGCCTGCAGATTTCTGTGCCGGTCTCGAAACTTGCCAAATGGAAAACGACTTTCCAGCTGGTATCGCTTGGCGGCATCATTTTGGCGGGCGCTTTGCCTGACTGGATATTGCTGAAGCAAGCCGCACTGGCGCTGCTTTGGATTGCGGCTGTGCTGACCATGATTACTGGCTGGGACTATTTGCGCGTCGGCATAAAGCATATGGATTGAGCATATGAGGCTGGTGTATTTCGCAGCGGTCCGCGAGGCGATAGGTGTGGCATCTGAAGACATTGCGCTGCCGGCACATGTGCGCACAGTTGGCGAAACCATTGACTGGTTGGCCAGTCGGTCATCCGGACACGCGCTCGCCTTTGAAAACAAGGCGCGGCTTCGTTTCGCATTGGACCAAGAAATGGTGCCAGCGGACACGTTACTTGGCGACGCCGGTGAGCTCGCGATATTCCCCCCTGTGACTGGCGGATGAAGCGGGTCATTATCAGCAGCGCGCCGATAAGCGCGGAAGTTGCACTGAAAGGGCTTGCCGATTTGGGTGGCGGGGCGGTCTCCAGTTTCACCGGCATATCGCGGGACGATGGCGGTGTGACCGCCATTGAGCTTGAGCATTATCCCGCGATGACGGAGTCAAGCCTGACGCGAATAGTCGACGAAGCCTTTGCCCGTTGGGCATTGCTAGGCGCTGTCATCGTGCACCGCGTCGGGCGCGTCGCTGTGGGAGAGCCAGTTGTGGTCGTAGGTGCAGCGTCGCGGCATAGGGCAGACGCGTTGGAAGCGACGGCGTTTCTTATTGACCGCCTTAAAACAGACGCGCCGTTCTGGAAGAAAGAGCATTATTCCGATGGAACCTCCGCCTGGGTTGACGCCAAATCCAGCGATGACGACAGGTCCGCGCGCTGGTCTTAACAGCGCTTTATCCGGGCAAACGCTTATTGCGTATGCAATTCCCTCAGCGACTCTGCAAGCAACTCAAACTCCTCACGGCGCGGGCTATTGGTCCGCCAAATAAGTGCAATTTCGCGGGTCGCATGCTCTGCATTCAGGGGCCGCGCCTGAACGTCAGTTCCATTCAATAAACCAGCCTTAACCGCAATTTCGGGAATGATGGTCAGACCCAAGCCATTGTCCACCATCTGTACGAGTGTATGCAGCGATGTGCCCAGCATCATGGCTGACGCGCGCAACTCTGGCCTGTTACAAGCCGCTAGCGCATGGTCCTTCAAGCAATGACCATCGACCAACAACAAAAGCCGGTTTTCGTCGATCAGCGCAGGTTCAATGCTCTCCGGTGGATCGCGCGGGTCATCCAGTGGAAATGCCACATACAACGCGTCGTTGAACAAATGCGCTTTCTCTACATCGCCGGCGGGGAAGGGGAGCGCGAGCAGAACACAATCGACCTGCCCATGATGCAATGCTTCGACAGCAGCCGCACTTGCTTCCTCGCGCAGATACAGCTTCAAATCGGGATATTTCTTGCGCAACGCGGGCAGCAATTTGGGCAAAAGGAACGGCGCAATCGTTGGGATGACGCTCATGCGCAAATCATCCGCCAGTGGTTTACCTGCCGAACGGGCCATTTCCGCTAGCTCTTCCGCCTCACGCAATATGCGGTGCGCCTTGGTCACCATTTTGTTGCCCAATGGGGTAAAGCGGACGACGCGCCGCGTGCGTTCCACGAGCATCAGGCCAAGCAGCGATTCCAGCTCGCGGATCCCTGCGGACAGCGTGGACTGCGTCACAAAGCAAGACTCCGCTGCTTTGCCAAAATGGCCATGCTCTTGAAGCGCGACCAGATATTGCAGCTGCTTTAATGTTGGAAGATATGTGCTCATTAATCGGCTCCATTTATCATTGCAGCCCGTATAATCGGATTTAACGATAATTCTAGCAATATTTAGCCAAAAGGTTCAGACATTGCTGGAAATGCCCGTTTGAAAGTCTTAGCTTAGAAGCTCAAAGGTCCCACAAGGGACGGCAGGGTCATTTATGTTCATTTCAAATCTCATCGAATATCTCGACTCGATCAAAGAACGTGACCCTGCGCCGCGCTCAAGATGGGAAGTTCTGCTTTACCCTGGGGTATGGGCAGTCGGCTATCACCGCATCGCGCATTGGCTATTTCTTGGCCACATGTTTTTCCTCGCGCGGTTCGTCAACCATTTTTCCCGATTTGTAACGGGCATCGACATTCACCCAGGCGCCAAGATTGGCAGCAATTTCTTCCTTGATCACGGCTTTAGCGTCATTGGTGAAACCGCCGAAATTGGCGACAATGTCACCATGTACCAGAACGTCACTTTGGGCGGCACCAACCCAACAAATGGGAAGGCTGGCAAACGGCATCCGACGATATTGGACAATGTCATTATCGGTTCAGGTGCCCAGATCCTTGGCCCAATCACGGTCGGCGAACGCGCGCGCATCGGAGCCGCTGCTGTCGTAACCGATGACGTTCCGGCTGGCGCAACGATGATTGGTCAAAAGGCCCGCTCAACGCTCGTTCAGGCCGAAACCTATGCCCGCGACTTTATGCCTTACGGTACGCCATGTCGCGAGATGTTTGACCCAGCGACGCAAAGTCTTGAGATTATGCAATGCGAAATCGAAACCATGCGTAAACGTATTGCTGAATTAATGTCTGAACGAGACGGACCAACCGATGCGACCCCAGTGAAACGCCGTGCGACCAAGGGAAGCAAGACCAGTTGAGCGCGATCATCACGCCTTTCCCCGTACCCAACCGGCTAAGCCAGATCGGTTTCGAAAAAGGCGAGCTAACGCAGATACTCAATCTTTATGGCCGCATGGTCGCAGCGGGTAATTGGCGCGACTATGCCATTGACCTTGGCCGCGACGCTGCGGTGTTTAGCGCGTTCCGGCGCGCAACCGAACGGCCGGAATACCGCATTGAAAAGCGACCGGCGTTGCGTAACCGCCAAGGCATGTGGGCTTTGGTCGGTGAAGGTGGTGCAATTTTGAAACGCGGGCATGACCTTGGCCCTGTTCTTGCGCCTGTCGAACGAAAGTTAATGAAACTCGTCGACGCATAAAAAAGCCCGGCCAAAGACCGGGCTCTTTCGTAACATTGTAGTGGCAGTTAGCCGAGCGCTTGAAGCGCCTTCATTACGGCGATCGATTGTTCGCCGCCTGACTGCGGAACGGTTTCACCCGTACGGTCGATGATTTTATCCCACGCAGCAGCAAAGCCTTCGACATTGCGGTCTTCCTGACGAAGGGCAACACCTGGGGTCATGGTGACATAGGCTGCGTGGTAGCCGCCGCCGCCAGCGCCGATGATCATGTTAGTTGGTGCGTCTTCGCTGACCAGATACAACGCAGCCGGAACAACATTTTCTGGCGTGAACTGTTCGAACAGACCTTCTGGGAAGATATCTTCGGTCATGCGTGTGCCTGCAACGGGTGCGAGCGAATTCACGCGGACATTATATTTTGCGCCTTCAAGGTGAAGCGTCTTGGTAAATCCGGCCAAACCAAGCTTAGCCGCGCCATAATTGGCTTGGCCGAAGTTTCCGTACAGGCCAGTTGACGATGTCGTCATCAAGATACGGCCATAGGCTTGATCGCGCATCGTATCCCAAACTGCCTTTGTGCAGTTGGCTGAACCCATGACATGCACCTGAAGCACCAGATTGAAATCGGGCATGTCCATCTTGGCAAAGCTCTTGTCGCGCAAGATGCCGGCATTGTTGATCAACACATGCACGCCGCCCCATGCTTCTTTCGCCTTGGCGACCATTTCGACCATCTGTTCATATTCCGTGACGCTGCCACCATTGGCCATGGCTTCGCCGCCAGCTGACTTGATCTGCTCGACAACTTGAGCCGCTGCGTCGGATGTACCAGTGCCATCACGCGCGCCGCCCAGGTCATTGACCACAACCTTTGCGCCCCGTTTTGCAAGCTCAAGCGCATAAGCCTTACCCAATCCACCGCCTGCACCGGTCACAATGGCGACTTTGTCTTTAAAACTGATGGTCATGTCATATCTCCATAATCAGAGGCGAGCCAAGCCGCCGAAACGCGCTGAGCCTTGGCATGAGGAGTAACTTGACGCAAGCGTAAAGCAGGGCGGGAGCTGTGTCATAACAGAGAATGATATGGACATGTTGACGACATATAGGTCATGGCGATGCGAACCCGATTGAGAATGCCTCAGAGGAAAAAGGTATGTATTCCGGCCGCTTCACAGCTGCATTCGCAATTTTAGGGTATTTTATTTTGGCTGCGCCTGCCGCTGCCGAGACGATCGGTGACGCGGGATTAGATGCTGAACGCGCGTTGGCAGAAGTTACACCGCCCGAGTCCGTAAATGCGAACGCTGAACCAGAGTGGCAATTAAAGCCGCGTTGGCGCGTGCAATATGATGTGGCGACG
>JBKBTH010000071.1:2682-7607 GCA_046290915.1 Sphingorhabdus sp. | reverse complement strand
GGCGCTGCACCAGTTTAATGACTCGCTGCAGATGAAAGTTGCCGAGGCAATCGAGGAGCGCAAACGCGTCGAAGAACAATTGCTGCAAGCGCAGAAGATGGAAGCGATTGGCCAGTTGACAGGCGGTATCGCCCACGACTTCAACAATCTGCTTCAGGTCATTGGCGGCAGCCTTGAGCTTTTGGCGCGTGATGTGGCGGATAATCCCAAAGCCCGGCAGCGACTTGAAAATGCCATGGGCGGTGTTGCACGCGGAGCAAAGCTTGCGTCGCATTTGCTGTCTTTCGGTCGTCAGCAGCCGTTGCAGCCAAAGCCTAGCAATGTCGGTCGCCTGCTTGAGGGCATGAACGAAATGTTGGTCCGGTCGCTGGGTGAAACCGTTGAGGTTGAGACCATAGCAGATGCCGGGATCTGGAATTGCCTAATTGATCCCGCGCAGGTCGAAAACGCGATATTGAACCTTGCGATCAACGCGCGTGACGCGATGAATGGCATTGGGAAGCTGACCATTGAGGCTGCCAACACAACACTCGACCAACGTTATGCATCTGCGCATGCTGAACTGGAGCCAGGCGAATATGTGATGCTTGCTGTCACTGATACTGGCGCAGGCATGCCGCCCGAAGTGCTTGAAAAAGCCTTTGACCCGTTCTTTACGACCAAAGAACCCGGCAGCGGAACGGGCCTTGGCCTCAGCATGGTCTATGGACTGGTCAAGCAGTCCGGCGGGCATATCAACATTTACAGCGAAATCGGTATAGGCACGACAGTGCGGATTTATCTGCCGCGCACCCGCTCTGCAGAAGACGTGGACGTCGAGGTTCCATTCAGCCATTTCCCGCATCAAACCGCTTCTGCAGAAACGATCTTGGTGGTCGAGGATGATGATATCGTGCGGTCTACTGCGGTTGAAACATTGCGTGAGTTTGGCTTTGGGGTGCTGCAAGCTGTCAATGCGGAGCAAGCGCTTGCGGTCGTGGAAAGCGGCGTCAAAATCGATATGCTCTTCACAGATGTTGTCATGCCCGGAAAGGTGCGCAGCCCAGAGCTGGCGCGGCGCGCAAAAGAGCTTTTGCCAGATTTGGGAGTCTTGTTCACGTCAGGATATACCGAGAATGCCATCGTGCATTCAGGCCGCTTAGACGAGGGCGTTGAGCTGCTGTCAAAGCCCTATACCAACGATCAGCTATTCCAGAAAATTAGCAAGGTTATGGCAAAGGTGCGCGAAGTCGAACCCGCGCAAGAACCCATGCCCGCAACAACGGAAGCAACCGCTTTGCGCGTTTTAATTGTTGAAGACGAAATCCTTATCCGGATGAATTTGGCCGAAATGTTGTATGAATTGAATGCCGAGGTGACAGAGGCGGCAACGCTGGCCGATGCGCAATCAGCGCTCGACAATAATAGTTTCGACGTCATCATCACCGATATTGGTCTGCCAGATGGCAATGCGGAAACCTGGGTGGGTGAGCTGCTGGCTGCCGGGCATAAGGGGGTCATCATTTCATCTGGCCATGCAGCGGATGGTGATTTGGCGAAGCATGTTGCAGCAAAAGCGGTCGGCGTTCTTGGTAAGCCCTATGAATTGAATGATGTCGAGCGTTGCCTTGCAGAGCGTAAGTGACAGGCGCGCGTCGCTATTAACCGCCAACAAGATTTAAAGGAAAACAAGTTGACCCGACCCAGCTTGCATCGCGACATTTTTGGAACGCTGACCAGCGGTGAAGACGTCCACGCGATCACGCTTACCAATGCTGCGGGCATGTCGGTAAAGATCATCACCTACGGCGCATCCATCCAATCGGTGTGCGTACCGGACGCACATGGCGCGTTTGCAGACGTCACAACGGGCCATCCCAATATTGAGGAATATATCGCCAGCCCGCAATATTTTGGCGCAACCGTTGGCCGTGTCGCCAACCGGATTGCCGGTGCGCGTTTTGAACTTGGTGGCCGGGTCTATAGCGTTCCTGCCAATGATGGCGCGCATTCGCTGCATGGCGGCGATGTCGGGTTCGACAAAGTGAACTGGACGGTCACGGCCTGCGACGAAGAGGCTCTGTCGGTGACGCTCTCGCATATCAGCCGCGATGGTGACCAAGGATATCCCGGCACGTTAAGGGTCACGGCAACATACCAGTTGCATGCCGACAATGCGCTGTCGGTGCATTATCAAGCCGCCACCGATGCGCCGACGTGCGTCAACCTGTCCAACCATGCGTATTGGCATCTGGGCGGCGAGGGGGCTTCCTATGATGCGATGGACCATGTGCTTACGATCGCTGCCGAACAATTCCTACCCGTTGATGCGACGCTCATTCCAACGGGCGAACGCCGCAGTGTCGCGGATACGCCATTCGACTTTCGCAAACCCATGCCGATCAGCACCTATGTTCGCAGCAATGCCGACATCCAATTGGCCCATGGCGGCGGATATGACCATAACTGGATTATTGGTGAAGATGCGGCGCACGAACCCCGACTGATGGCGCATTTGGAAGATCCAGTGTCCGGGCGGACGATGACGTTGTTTTCCAACCAGCCGGGGTTGCAGTTTTACTCCGGCAATTTCTTTGACGGTACGACGTCCGGTAAAGCCGGGAAAAGTTACGGTATCGGGGACGCGATAGCGCTTGAACCGCAATTGTTTCCGGATGCGCCGAACCAACCCTCTTTTGCTTCGGCCGTGCTCCGCCCAGGGCAAATGTATTCCAATATGATCGTCTGGCGCTTTGGAATTTCCAGCCCGCATATTGCCTGAACCCAAGTCAGCGTGTTTATCATTCCGGTCGCCGGAATAGCGCGAGCCCTTCACCGATAGCCGCAGGAACTTAACGCGCCTGCCTGTGTTGAATTCACAGTGCAATGACACGTCCGCTGACCGCTTACAGTTGGCGGAAGCCCAAGTAATGCGCCTTTTTAGGAGATAGACATGATTGATACCAACAGACCCCTTTTCGGTGGCGATGACTCAGACCGCGGTCCTTATGAAACGACTTCAAATGGCATGACTGATGGCACATCAAACAATGCCAGCGGCCAAATGGAGCAGCAATCACAAATAAACGAAACCGGCGTTGCGTCGGCTGTGTTCGATAGCCAGGAAGAGGCACAACAGGCCGTAACCGCATTGCGTCAAATGGGTGCCAGCGACAGTGATTTGTCCCTGATCGCGCAATCAAAAGGCACGATGACGACGCGCGAAGGTGGCGGTGAAATCACCGATGAAGAACATACCAATATCTTGCGCGGTATTCTCGGTGGCGGTGCCTTGGGCGCTGGGCTTGGTATTGCAGCACTCGCAATTCCCGGCGTTGGCCCGTTGGCCGCAATCGGCGCTATTGCTGCAACAGCAGTACCTGAAGCGATGGCCATTGGCGCCGTTGCTGGCGCGGCAGCCGGTACGTTTAACGAAGCATTGAAGAAGCACGGCGTAAGCGACGAAGACGCATCTTATTATGGCGGCCATTTGAAAGATGGCGGCGTACTTGTAACCGTGCATTCCAACAATGTTGACCAGTCGAGCGCGCAGGACATCCTGTACCGTCACGGCGGGCATTCATCATCGCGCGCGCGGAATATGGCTGTCTAAAAGCCAGCAATCCAAGATGTAGAAAGGGCGCTTCGTTGCAGAACGGAGCGCTTTTTTGTGCAATAAGAACGCATTAGGAATATCATATTTGGAAACGGAATTTCGTCGGCCAACTGTTGTTTTGGATGTAAATGCAGTCAAAATCGCATATGCATCGACCAACGATAAAAAGACGGATAACAGGGTAGAATGATGAGTTCATTGCTAAATGAAGGCGAAGGCCAGCCCCTCTGTTCGCCTTCAAGCATTTTGCTCGTAGATGACGAGCACGAAATTTTGCCCGAATATCAGGAATTTTTTGAATTGGCGGGGTTCAAATCCCTCACGTGCAGTGATCCTGTTCAAGCCATGGCGATGGTGTTGGAAACGCCAGACATTGCAGTTGTTATTACCGATCTGCGCATGGCACATCTGGACGGCGTCAGCATGATTAAAGACCTTAGGGCGGCGTTGCCTGCCGAAAGGCAAGTCGATTTCATGATTTTGACGGGCGATGCGAGTTCGCGGCTTTGCAATGATTTGGCGGACGTCCCAATATTTCTGAAACCAGCTGATACCGACGCATTGGTTGCGGCCATCCGATCGGCATTGGTGCGTTGACCATGCCGCGCTTCCCAGCCTTTGCGTTTCCAAAAATCGCGCCAATGGAAATTTTACTGGCCATCCTGCTGGGGTTGGCAGGGTTTTTCCTGAATATGCTCGAACTCAATCTTGGTTGGGGCATGCAGATCATATTCGGCAACGCCCTGATTTTCGCGTTCGTTCGTGTCCTCGCGCCGCCATCGACCATATTGGCCGTGTCTATTTCCAGTATTTGGTCGATCATATTATGGAACCATCCTTGGGCGTGGATTGTATGGGTGTGCGAAGCCGCATTCATCGCTTATTATTCCCGGCGCACATCGCCTGTGCTCGGCGACGTCATTTACTGGCTGGTGATGGGGATACCGCTGCTTCTGTTTTTTTACGGCGTACTGCTGGATATGGATCAACGGTCGCTGTTTCTGGTGGTGGCCAAACAGACAACGAATGGCCTGTTAAACGTTGTTCTTGGCGGCGTTATCTATTTGGCTCTGTTGGTCTTTAACCCATTTCGGAAGTTTGGAAATTGGCCAAAAGTAAAAGTCGAGAGTTTCGTTACGACTTTGCTGATGGCCACCGTTCTCATCCCGACCACCGTATATTTGGCGCTTGACGCCCCGGGTCGGGAAAATGCAGCCAAGGCGGAGGCCGGAGAAAATCTGACATCACGTATCCGTGAAACCGATGTGCGTTTAAAGGCGTGGATGGAATCCCGCAGTTCGTTTTTGGAGACCAATGCCAATGGCGACTT
>JBKBTH010000071.1:0-2585 GCA_046290915.1 Sphingorhabdus sp. | reverse complement strand
ATCCGTGAAACCGATGTGCGTTTAAAGGCGTGGATGGAATCCCGCAGTTCGTTTTTGGAGACCAATGCCAATGGCGACTTCTTCAGCAATAGTCAGCCAAGCACCAAATTTGGGGCAAAGGTTTTCGCAGAGTTCGATCAGATAACTGTTTTAAAATCGGGCTTGCGAAACACCTGGTCGATATCAACAGGACGCGACACAACAGACGAGATTCTGGCGGCCTATGACAAAAACGTGCGGCGTATGCAGGGTGGCATTCAATTGGTCGCTCTGCCGTCGCGCGATACGCGAAACGGAGTTTATTTTGCGTTGGTTGTACCATTGGCAGTCGACCAACAATCTGGGATGATTATCGCGCGTTTAAATCGCGACACATTGCACGATTTGGTGGAGGCACCGCGCTCACATTCGGAGGGCAGCCTCTTTCTTTTCCGTGCAAACGAGATTGCCATGCCTCTGACGCACGTTGCGCCTGATGTGCGCCGCCTTGTCAATTCCATGACCCAAAGCGATAGGCAGTCGGCATTGCGCACAACCGTCCTGTTGACGAAAGTTGATTCCGGAAAAGCACTCATGTCGGATTTGCGCGAGACCCAAATCACGAGGTCGGCTGCGCTTTCCGCGTTTCCCGATTGGCAAATTCTTGCTGTGGCACCTTTGCAGCCGGTGGTCATGAAAGCACGTGATGTTCAACTGATCCAGTTCATGGCGTTGATTGCCTTTGTCTTCCTGATTGCTTTGATCGCATCGCTCATTAGCGTACGCATTTCCCAGACGTTGCGCCGGGTATCGCAGTCTGCAGCAAATATCGTTTCATCTGACGGCCCTCAAAACCCGGGGGAAGGCATTGTTATTGAAGAGGTCAGCAACATTTCCGGGACCATTGCGATTGCGGGTGCCTCATTTGGACGCGAGCTCGGTGCTTTGGCAAGCTATCAGAGGCGATTGAACAGTATCGCACAGCATGCCCCGGTTATCGTATACGCTATCAGTGTCGTAAATGGCGAAGGCACGAAGGTAATCTATAGAAGTCCGTCAGTACAAAAAATTCTGGGCTATTCGACAAATGAAACTTCGGCAGCGGAGTGGTGGCATGACGCTGTTCATCCCGATGACTATGAAAGCTCCGTTGCGCGATTCAGCAACATGGAACCCGGCAACGTATATACCGCCGAGTACCGCATACGGCACAAAAATGGTCAGTATATTTGGGTATATGATACGTTGTCCGTGGAGGCGAATTTTCAAGCTGATGAGCTAGAAGCGGTTGGCCTGATCATAGATATTTCCGAACGCAAGGCCGCCGCGGAACAGCTTTTGCACTCCGATAAAATGGCCAGCCTCGGGCGCATGATATCCGGCACGGCGCATGAGTTGAACCAGCCGTTAAACTTCATTAAAATGGCGACCTCAAACTTGCGCGAAAATGCGGTTCGCGGACGTTTGGATGCGGAGAAGTTCATCCCGAAACTGGAAAACGTGTTGGCGCAGGTCGATCGTGCTTCCGCTATTTTGCTGCAAATGCGCATATTTGGCAGGACCACGAAGGAGCCACCGTACGCCATTGATGTCAAAGACACTGTGGAGGCCGTCATCCTGATGGCTGAACCACAGATGGAGCTTGATGGAATGCAGGTCGTCACTGAGGTGAAAGCTTCTGACGTTCATGTCCGGGCACTACCAGTGATGCTGGAGCAGGTGCTGTTGAACTTGCTGATCAATGCCAATGACGCCATTCGCAGTCGGAACGACCCAGGCGACCGAGCCGAGGGTGAAATCAAAATCACGATTGATCGCAATGAGCGGTCGGCAGTTATCACGGTTGCGGACAATGGCCCCGGCATCGCGGCGGATGTCCTGCCGAAGATATTCGAGCCGTTTTTTACCACCAAGCCGCCAAAGGAAGGCACGGGACTAGGCCTATCGATAAGCTATGGCATTATTCGCGATATGGGCGGAATGTTGCGGGCGAGATCGAGCCGTAACGGTGCGCGTTTCGTCATTGAACTGCCACTTGCCGAAACCACGGTAGCCGAATTGGTCTGATTTTATCTGCCAGTTTTGGGTTGGTCGGCCGGCGACTTGCACGGTTGAATAGGGTCTATATCGGGCAACGGTGAATTCGGTCTCGACTCCTGCCCATGAATTTGCTGTTATGTCGCGGTGTAAAAGCACACAGCACGGGAGAGCTGATAATGGGTCAAGCGGAGAGAGCGATATCGTTTCAGGTGTGGGACCAGCAAAGTCTCCGCCCGTTTGAAACCCATTACATTGCACCGGAATTTCAGAAACGCGAAGACATCGCGGTGCGCCAGGTGGACTTGGCGCGGATTATTTCCAACGAAATCGTCCCGCGTCTTCTGCGCATTCATAGCGAAGTTGGTCATGACGCCCCAACTGTGGACGTGCTCATCGAAACCCTCGCGCCAAGCGGTAGGGACGTTAGCGCACTCGCGCATATCATATTAGGTGACGATCTGGCTGCCGCTGCAAATTATGTCACCGTGTTGCGCGACCGTGGCTTGCCCATGGAAACGCTCTACGTCGAATTGCTTGAGCCTACCGCGCGATATCTCGGCACAATG
>JBKBTH010000070.1:0-7611 GCA_046290915.1 Sphingorhabdus sp. | reverse complement strand
TCTGGTCGCTGATGGTACCAACAAGCCCTATCGTTGCAAAATCCGCCCGACGGCATTTTCGCATTTGCAGGCCATGGATTTCATGAGCCGTGGGCATATGCTGGCGGATACGACAGCAATTTTGGGTGCGCTCGACATCGTGTTTGGGGAGTGTGACCGGTGATGACGCGTGAAGTGCTTTTTCTGGCAAGCGCTGCATTGGGATCCGTTGCGATGGTCGCGGCTTATCTGTGGCTGTTCCATGATGAAGTCCCGGTCAAGGAAGTCGGCTCGACTGCAGCCGCGATGATGTTTGGAGCATATTTGGGTCGAGTTTGGGGACGGAACGAAGCACATGTCTGATGCAGCACACATTCCTGACGAAACAGAAACCCGTGCAAAGTGGGGCAGCTTTGCCTTTTCGCCGGCGTATAAGGCGAAGGCGGATATCTTCATCGGTCGCTATCCTGCCGGACGTCAACAGTCAGCGGTAATGGCGTTGCTTGATCTGGCCCAGCGCCAGGTCGGCGAAGAAACACAAACGCAGGGCTGGTTACCCGTTCCTGTAATTGAATATGTCGCTGGCTATCTGGGCATGCCTTACATGCGGACATATGAAGTCGCGACATTCTACACTATGTACAATCTCGCGCCAGTCGGCCGTTTCCATGTGCAAGTATGTGGAACGACACCATGCATGTTACGCGGGTCTGATGATATTATCGCAGCATGCAAGAACCGTGGCTTGGTTAAGGGGTCGACCACACCAGACGGCATGTTCACGCTGAATGAAGTCGAGTGCATGGGCAATTGCGCCTCTGCACCCATGGTGCAAATCAACGACGATAATTACGAAGACCTCGATTACGATAGCATGACCACGATCTTGCGTGATCTTGCCGAAGGTAAGCAACCCAAGGTCGGTACGCAGTTGCCCGGACGCCACACGGTTGAACCCTATGGCGGCGCTACCACTCTGCAGGCGATGGTTGATAAAAACCATGATTATCGGGGTGAGTATTGATGGAATATCTCCCCCTCATCGGCGTTCTCGTCGCTGCATTCGTGGCATGGAAACTGCTTACAGGCATTATTAAACTTGCCGTTATTGGCCTGCTCATTGCGGGCGGCGCATGGTTTCTTCTTGGAGGTTTGGGCTGATGCTCGCTGACAAAGACCGCATTTTTACCAATCTTTATGGCTATCAGGATTTCGGTCTGAAAGCTGCGCAGGCGCGCGGCGATTGGGACAAGACCGCAAATCTGATGAAAGCCGGACAGGACGCCATCATTGAAGAAGTGAAGGCATCTGGTCTCCGTGGCCGTGGAGGTGCTGGCTTCCCGACGGGTATGAAGTGGAGCTTCATGCCGAAGGCGCCAACGCCCGAGCGTCCCAACTTCCTAGTCATTAACGCGGACGAATCTGAACCCGGTTCATGCAAAGACCGTGAAATCATCCGCCATGACCCACACAAACTGATCGAAGGCGCGTTGATCGCCGGTTTCGCAATGCGCGCACGTGCAGCTTACATCTACATTCGTGGCGAATATATCTTCGAAGCCAAGGTGCTCGAAAAGGCCGTGGCAGAGGCTTATTCCGCAGGACTGCTTGGCAAGAACGCAGCGAAGTCAGGTTATGACTTTGATGTATTCGTTCATCGCGGTGCCGGCGCCTATATCTGCGGTGAAGAAACCGCGATGATCGAGAGCCTTGAGGGCAAAAAAGGCCAGCCCCGCCTGAAGCCGCCATTCCCGGCAGGCGCAGGTCTGTATGGCTGTCCGACCACGGTTAACAATGTCGAGAGCATCGCAGTCGTTCCCACGATCCTGCGGCGCGGTGCGGCGTGGTTCAAAAGCTTCGGCCGTGAGAATAACCATGGCACGAAGCTATTCCAGATTTCCGGCCATGTAGAAAAGCCATGCGTTGTCGAGGAAGAAATGGGCATTCCCTTTCGCGAGCTGATCGAAAAGCATTGCGGCGGCATTCGCGGCGGTTGGGACAATCTGCTTGCGGTCATCCCCGGCGGTTCATCCGTGCCATTGGTGCCTGCCGCGATGATGATGGACGTACCGATGGACTTTGACGGCTGTAAAGAGGTTGGGTCCGGCCTTGGTACCGCAGCGGTTATTGTGATGGACAAGTCCACCGACATCGTCCGCGCCATTTCGCGCCTGTCCTATTTCTACAAGCACGAAAGCTGCGGCCAATGCACGCCGTGCCGTGAAGGTACTGGCTGGATGTGGCGCGTGATGGAAAAGATGCGCACCGGCAATGCCGAGATTGGCGACATTGATACGTTATACGATGTGACCAAGCAGGTCGAAGGCCACACAATTTGTGCGCTCGGTGATGCAGCAGCATGGCCAATTCAGGGCCTCATCAAGCACTTCCGTCCTGAGATGGAGCGGCGGATTCACGAGGCCAAGGGCGATGACATGCTGGAGGCAGCAGAGTGAAACGTGCGCTTGCCATGTCGCTTTCTGCTACTCTGACAATCGCACCGTTGGTACCGATCGCTGCGCAGGAAACCGGTTCGTTGATCAAACGTCCGGCAGCGCAGATACGTGGCACGTCACCTGAAGCAGTCAGCCGAACACTTGCCGAATTTGGTACATGCGTGGTGCGTAAATATCCAGAACGCGCCCAAGTCGTTACGCGGATGGTGGTAACAGACCCAGAATACAGCTCTCGGCTTAAGGACCTCGCGGACGAGGATTGTTTGTCGACCGGTGAGATAAGCATGTCGAGCAGCTTACTGAGAGGTGCTTTGTTCGTAGCGCTTTATGAACGCTTGTATTCGGCTCAAGGCCGCATCGATTTCTCCGGATTGGCTTCGCCTGATTATCTGAAAGGCTATACGCAGCCATTGGCGCCAGAGGCTGTATCGGTAATCGCTATCGCAAGATTTGGCGAGTGTGTTGCCCGGAAAGAAGGGGCCAATTCCGTGCAATTTTTAAACAGCTTACCGGGTTCATCAAGTGAGGAAACCCTCGTCAGAGGTCTTACGCCTTCATTCAGCGCGTGTATTCCCGCCGGACAAACTTTGCGGTTATCCCGCCAATTTGTTCGTTCCGCGGTAGCTGAAGGAGTTGTCGGTTTACTTAGAAATGAGGGGCAGAATTAAATGCCTAAAGTTACCGTAGACGGTTTAGAAATCGAAGTTCCTGCAGGCGCGACTGTGCTTCAGGCTTGCGAAATGGCCGGCAAGGAAATCCCACGCTTTTGCTATCATGAACGGCTGTCGATCGCCGGCAATTGCCGCATGTGCCTGGTCGAGGTTGCACCGGGTCCGCCAAAGCCGCAGGCATCGTGCGCATTACCCGCGACAGAAGGCCAAATTATTCGCACCGACACGCCTATGGTTAAAAAGGCGCGCGAAGGGGTGATGGAATTTTTGCTCATCAACCACCCGCTCGATTGCCCGATTTGCGATCAGGGTGGCGAATGTGACTTGCAGGACCAAAGCGTAGCTTATGGCCGCGGTGCATCGCGTTTTGAGGAAAACAAGCGCGCAGTTACTGAAAAATATATGGGCCCAATCGTCAAAACTGCGATGACGCGCTGCATCCAGTGCACCCGCTGCGTTCGTTTTGCCGAAGAAGTCGCTGGCATCGAAGAAGTCGGAGCGATCGGTCGCGGCGAGAATATGCAGATTACGACATATTTGGAGCACGCCATGCAGAGCGAGCTTTCAGGCAATGTTGTTGACCTTTGCCCTGTAGGTGCGCTGACGTCGAAACCTTATGCTTTCGAAGCACGGCCTTGGGAGTTGAAAAAGACACCAAGCATCGACGTGATGGACGCTGTCGGCACCAACATTCGCCTCGATAGTCGGGGCAGGGCTGTATTGCGCGCACTTCCGCGCATCAACGACGACGTGAACGAAGAATGGGCATCGGATAAGACGCGCCATGCGGTTGATGGCCTCACACATCGTCGTTTGGACAAGCCATATATCCGCAAAGACGGCAAGCTCATGGCTGCAAGCTGGGCAGAAGCGTTCGATGCGATCAAGGCCAATTGGTCCGGCGAGGCTGCGGTTATCGCTGGTGATCAGGTTGATTGCGAAACGATGTTTGCTGCGCGCGCGCTTGCTGGTGCGTCGATGCTTGAGGGCCGTCAGACAGGCCTTGCTTACGATACATCCTCACTTTCGGCGGTAAATTTCAACAGCACGATTGCTGGCATCGAAAATGCTGACGTAATCCTGCTCGTCGGCAGCGATTTGCGCCGTGAAGCGCCATTGGTGAATACGCGTATTCAAAAAGCCATCCGCAAGCGCGGTGCGAAGGTCTTTGCCATCGGTCCCGTCACCGACCTGACCTACAAGGTTGAATGGCTCAGCGACGATTTGAGCGTGCTTGCCAAGGCGCCAAAGGCCCTTGCTGATGCGTTGAAGACGGCTGAGCGCCCTGCGATTATCGTCGGTGGCGGCGCGCTTCGGTATGAAGGCGTCCACGGCGCGGCGTTGGCGTTTGCGAAGAAGTACAAGCTTGTTCGTGATGGCTGGAATGGCTTCAACGTCTTGCACTTCGCGGCAGCGCGTATGGGCGGTTTGATGCTTGGATATGCGCATGATGGCGGTATCAAGGCCGTTGCTGCCAAGGCACCCAAGCTGGCATTTTTCCTTGCCGCTGATGAGGTTGACTACAGCTTGTTCGGCAGCAGCTTCAAAGTTTATGTCGGCCACCATGGCGACCAGGGCGCGCATCACGCAGATGTCATTTTGCCCGGTGCCGCGTATAGCGAAAAATCAGGCACATATGTGAACCTCGAAGGCCGCGTACAGCGCGGTGAGCGTGCGGTGTTCCCACCCGGCGATGCACGCGAAGATTGGGCGATATTCCGCGCTTTGTCAGATGTACTTGGTAAGCGTCTACCGTTTGATAGCCTCGAAGCGCTTCGCGTCGAAATGTTCAAAGCTGTACCAGCATTGGGCGTCGAAGGTCTTGCCAGTTATGGCTGGTCCGAACCCGCTTTGCGGTCCACGGTAAGTGGCAAAATCGCTGATTATCCGATCAAGGATTTCTACCTGACCAACGCCATATGCCGCGCGTCGGAGACGATGCAGAAGTGCTCGGCGGAACTCGTTCACGGGACACAATATTTGGAGGCTGCGGAATGACCTCCTTCTTCCAAAGCCTCGGCATGTCTTACGAAGCCGCATGGTTCACAGCCACCATCGCAGGCATCCTGCTTATTTCATTTCCGCTGATGCTGGCCGTTGCGCTTATCATTTATTCGGAGCGGAAATTGTGGGCGGCGTTTGCCCTTCGCAAAGGCCCCAACGTGGTTGGTCCGTTTGGTATTCTCCAGTCGTTCGCTGACGGACTCAAGGTGTTCCTGCAGGAAACCATCATTCCAAGCGCGTCAAACCGCGGACTGTTCCTGATTGCGCCGATCATCACTTTCACCGTCGCGTTGATGGCATGGGCGGTTATACCTTTTGCGGACGGTGTTGTGCTGTCCAACATCAATGTTGGCCTGCTCTACATTCTCGCGATCAGCAGTCTGGGCGTATATGGAGTTGTCATTGCGGGCTGGGCTTCCAACTCGAAATATCCGTTTTATTCCGCCATGCGCGCCGCCGCACAGATGATCTCTTATGAAGTCTCGATTGGGTTTATCCTGATCTGCATCGTTTTATGGGCCGGGACCTTCAATGTTGGCGGAATAGTTGAGGCACAGCGCGGGCATATCTTCGGCTTCATCAATGCCTATGCTTTCAATCCGTTGTTGTTCCCGATTGCGGTGATGTTCCTCATCAGTTCAATGGCAGAAACCGCGCGTGCACCGTTCGATTTGACGGAGGCAGAGAGCGAATTGGTTGCCGGTTACCAGACGGAATATTCGTCGATGGCGTTCGCTTTGTTCTGGTTGGGTGAATATGCCAACGTGCTTTTGATGTGCGCGCTGAACGCAATCCTGTTTTGGGGTGGATATTTGCCGCCATTTGATTGGGCGCCACTTTATGCCGTTCCAGGCATTATCTGGTTCTTCGCCAAAATTCTTTTGATGTTCTTCATCTTCGCTTGGGTGAAGGCGACTGTACCGCGTTACCGCTATGACCAATTGATGCGTTTGGGCTGGAAAGTATTCCTCCCAATCTCGCTGTTCTGGGTCTTTCTGGTGAGCGGCTATCTTATGTTCACAGGACATTTCGCATGACCACCATCGCGCATCTCATCAAAACCTTTACCCTGTGGGAATTCGTCAAGGCGCACTGGCTGACCTTGCAATATTTCTTCAAGCCAAAGGCTACGATCAACTATCCGTTTGAAAAGAACCCGTTGAGTCCCCGTTTTCGCGGTGAGCATGCTTTGCGGCGTTATCCCAATGGTGAAGAGCGTTGCATCGCTTGCAAGCTGTGTGAGGCAGTATGTCCGGCATTGGCTATCACTATCGAGTCTGAACCACGCGAAGACGGCAGCCGCCGCACCACGCGCTATGACATCGACATGACGAAGTGTATCTATTGCGGCTTCTGCCAAGAGGCGTGCCCAGTGGATGCGATTGTCGAGGGGCCGAACCTCGAATTTGCAACCGAAACCCGCGAGGAATTGTTCTATGACAAGGCCAAGCTCCTCGACAACGGCGCGAAATGGGAACGGGCGATTGCCGCGAACCTTGCCGCCGATGCACCCTATCGTTAAGGGCGGCCCATCGTGATCCAACTCGTCTCATTCTATATTTTCGCAAGCATCGTCATCGCGTCTGCTGCGATGGTAATCTTCGCGCGCAACCCAGTGCACAGCGTGCTTTGGTTAATCGTCGCGTTCTTTAACGCCGCCGGCCTGATGGTCCTCATCGGCGCAGAGTTTATCGCGATGCTGCTTGTCATTGTATACGTTGGCGCAGTCGCCGTTCTTTTCCTGTTTGTTGTGATGATGCTCGACATTGATTTCGCTGAACTGCGCGCGGGCTTTGTGAAGAACGTCCCGCTTGGTTTGCTGCTTGCGGTTGTTCTCGCCGCTGAACTTGTGCTTGGCATTGGCGCATATCAAGCCGGAGCCGTAATACTTGGTACGCCGGAGGCTGGCGCGGCGACAGTATCGAATGCTGTTCCCAATATCGAGGCTATCGGCGCCTTGTTGTACAGCAAATATGTTTTCATGTTTGAAACCGCTGGCTTGATCCTTTTGGTGGCAATGGTGGGCGCGATTGTTCTTACGCATCGTAAGAGCCATGGTACGCGTGGCCAGAATATTAGCAGCCAGGTACAGCGCCTTCCTGAAGACGCGACGCGCAACGTCAATCAACCGGTAGGGCAGGGGATCGAGTTGTGATTGGTATCGAACATTATCTCGTGGTGAGCAGCATCCTGTTCGTCATGGGGGTGCTGGGCATTTTCCTGAACCGTAAAAACGTGATCATCATCTTGATGGCGATTGAACTCATCTTGCTGGCCGTGAACATTAACCTTGTCGCGTTCAGCGTCTTTCTTAGCGACCTTACGGGCCAGATTTTCGCGATGTTCGTGCTGACGGTGGCTGCTGGTGAAGCGGCGATTGGTCTCGCAATCTTGGTCATTTACTTCCGTGGCCGAGGCACCATTGCCGTTGACGATGTCAACCGGATGAAGGGATAACATCCAGTGACTTCGATCCATATCATTGTTTTTCTTCCGCTTTT
>JBKBTH010000069.1:0-7656 GCA_046290915.1 Sphingorhabdus sp. | reverse complement strand
CGGACTGTTTGCCTTGTCGACATTCGCGCTGATTATGTTGGTTGTGCATGCCGCAATGGCGGTGTTGCTGAACTAACGGCTGAAATGCCCAACAAGCTCGATATGGGTTGACCAGCGGAATTGTCCAACCGGCCAAATCCGCTGCAACCTGTATCCAGCACCCACCAATGTCTTGGCGTCACGCGCAAAACTAGCCGGATTACAGCTAACATACGCAATCGATGGCACTGTTGATGCCGCAAGGTTCGCGACCTGCTCCTTTGCGCCAGCGCGCGGCGGATCAAGCACTACAGTCTGGAACTTGTTGAGCTCTTCCGGCGCCAACGGCCGTCGAAACAGATCACGGTGCTCTGCAAATATTGTTCGGCCCGAACGGCCTGCAGCTGCTTTCAATGCTAAACTAGCCTGCAGGTCCGCCTCACCCGCATAAATCTTACGCCCTGCCCCCATCGACAGCGCAAATGTCCCGGAACCTGCAAACAAATCCGCCACGATCGTGTTTTCACCGATAATTTCATTTACGGCCCGAACTAATGCGGCTTCGCCATCCACAGTCGCCTGCAAGAAGCCATAAGGCTGATAGCCCACGGCAACACCGCCAAGCGTTACTGTAACAGGCTCTGGCTCATAAAAGGGTACGGGGCCGTAGCCTTCATCAAGCGACAGGCGCGCGAGGCCATAGGTTTTGGCGAACTCAGACAATGTCTCATGGGTATCCAGATCATTGGCGATCCAGTTTTCAATCAAGACATCAACGCCTTGGTCGACCATCGCCAACTTGATCTGAACCTGACGCGCGCGATTGAGCCGTGGCTCAAGCAGGCTACGCAGCGGCTTAAGCAGTGCGAACAGGTCTGGCGCCATGACGTCACATTGCCGCAAGTCTATGATACGGTGGCTTTTTTCAGTACTGAACCCAAGCTGGAATTGCTTTCCCGCCCATGCAGAACGCACCGCAATGCGCCGGCGCGTAGCAGGTGGAGACAGATGGACTGGCATGACTTCGCCAATATCGACCTGCTGCGTAGCCAGCGCATGTGTCACGCGTTCCGCGACAAACAAGCGCAGGCTGTCTTCGTCGAGATGCTGTAATTGGCAACCGCCGCATAATGGAAAATGCTGGCAAGGGGGTATTGCGTGATGCGGGCCATGGATCAGTCCGCCCGCAGGGTCGACCATGTCACCCGGAGCGGCATGCGCTACATAGCGACCATTTGCGGTCACGCCATCGCCGCGCGCTGCGACCCTGATAATCTCTTCTGTGATACTCATAGCGCCTCATGCCCTTGAAGAGGCGCGCAATCAACTGGCGTCTTTGCTTGCGCCGTCATCCGCAGTGTTACCCTGCCCTTTAATTTGCGCAGGCAGGCGATATTTATCGTCGCCCGACGTGAGCTCAATCATGTTAGTATCGAGCAGACGGATGCGTGTTTCATCAAAACCATCGGCGGGCGCAAGGCCGCGGCCATCGGTTAATATGTTAAATCGTCGGAAACCGCCGTCGGAATGGCGGATAACCAAAACTTTTCCATCAGGGGCGGCGATTTGCTCAGTCGTACATGTCCGTTCGAAACTGTCAGAACCAGCCAACGCGCATTCAATCTTGCCATCACGCGCAGCTTGTTGACCAGCATCCTTCTCAGCTTGCTCTAGGGATGCCGCTCCATCGCCTCCGCAGCCAGCAAGGCTGGCCAATAACAAAACTGCTGCTGTATATTTATATATCGGCGTAGACATGTGTTTCGGCGCTGCCCCCGGGATGCGTGACTGCCCCTTTATAAGCAGGACCGACATTTTGTGCATAGCGCCATATTGCGCCTGACCCATAATCGGTCACCCGTGGCGCCCAATGTTTATGCCGTTCTTCAAGTATATCCGCAGGTACATTGAGATCGATAATACCGGTTTCGGCATCGATCATGATCTCATCGCCATCTTCGATCAGCGCGATTGGTCCGCCCTCTGCCGCTTCGGGGCCGACGTGGCCAATGCAGAAGCCACGCGTGGCGCCAGAAAAGCGGCCGTCGGTAATGAGCGCAACTTTCTCTCCCATGCCTTGCCCGTAAAGCGCCGCGGTCGTAGACAGCATTTCGCGCATACCGGGCCCGCCCTTTGGCCCTTCATAACGGATAACGATGACCGATCCTTCGCGGATTTGCCGGGCTTCTACGGCTGCAAAGCAATCTTCTTCACAATCAAACACTTGAGCAGGGCCAGTAAATTTCAAACGGTCCATACCGGCGACCTTCACGATTGCGCCATCGGGCGCCAATGTCCCGCGTAGTCCAACAACACCACCGGTTGGCGTGATTGGCGCAGTTGCTGGATAAATCACCTTCTGGTCGGGGTTCCAGGTGATTTCCTCAATATTCTCGCCAAGGGTCTTGCCGGTTACGGTCATGCAGTCGCCGTACAGAAGCCCTTCGGCCAACAATGACTTCATGAGCATGTACACACCGCCTGCGTCGTACATATCGCGCGCAACATATTGGCCGCCGGGTTGAAGGTCGGCCATATAGGGTGTTGTTTTGAAAGCTTCAGCAACGTCGAACAGATCGAACGCTATGCCCGCCTCATGCGCCATCGCTGGTAAATGCAGCGCGCCATTGGTTGAACCGCCGGTCGCCGCCACAATTCTTGCCGCATTTACAAAGGCTTCGCGCGTACATATGTCACGCGGCCTGATGTTACGTGCAAGCAATTCCATTACCTGAACGCCGGCGGCATGCGCAATTTGATCGCGCGTCGAATATGGCGCTGGCGCCATGTTGCTGTTCGGAAGCGAAAGACCAATCGCTTCACCCACACACGCCATTGTATTCGCCGTATACTGGCCACCACAGGCGCCATGGCCTGGACAAGCAACGCGTTCAAGCTCTTCAAGCTCCGACAACGGACATGCGCCTGCCGCATATTTGCCGACGATTTCGAAGACGTCCTTCACTGTCACGTCCTTATCGTGATAACGACCGGGAAGAATGGAGCCGCCATAGACAAAGATGGACGGCACGTTCAGCCGAAGCATCGCCATCATGATCCCGGGCAGCGACTTGTCACATCCCGCAAAGCCTACCAGCGCGTCATAGCAATGACCACGCACCGAAAGTTCAACCGAATCCGCGATGACTTCTCTGCTGACCAGCGAGGACTTCATCCCTTGATGGCCCATGGCGATACCATCGGTCACCGTAATGGTATTGAACCGGCGCGGCATTCCGCCGCCCTGCTCTACGCCCTTGCGTGCGATATCGGCTTGCGCATCCAATGTTGTGTTGCATGGCGCACTGTCATTTCCTGCCGACACAACGCCCACAAATGGTCGCGCAATTTCCTCAGCGGTCAAACCCATTGCGTAATAATAGCTGCGGTGCGGGGCACGTTCCGGGCCGACAGACACGTGGCGGCTTGGCAAGTTGGATTTGTCGAACTGGTTTGGCATGATTGTCTCCATTATCGCCGCGGCCTTTACGCCATTTTATGCTGATAAGCCAAGCTGTTCCGAAACAAAATGGCACATTTCCGAAAGAATATGTGCAAATCTTGCTTGCCCGGTGGCGTCGCTGACCAAATCCTGTCGCATCTCAATACCGATATACGGGATGTCATTTGCTTCAGCGTGGCGGTTCATGGTCGCGTTCAGCAATTTGCCCGAATAAGGTAGCTGGTCACCAACGTTAAGGCCCGCCCTCTCTAAGAACGGAATTGCGCATTTGGAGGCGGCTTCCTGCGCATTATACAGGACTCCTACCTCCCAAGGACGCACCTCGTCAGGACGTGTTTCCAATGCGGGTGTGAAGCTGTGTAGCGACAATATGAGCGCTGGCCGACATCCGCGCAAAAGCGTTTGCAGCCTTTCGTGATAGGGCCGGTGGTAACGCGTGATGCGGTCCGTACGTTGTTGTTGGTCCAAATCATTGCCCGGAATGTGACGCCCATCGCTTTGGCGCGGAATAGCGGCGGCTTCGTCCTCTTCGCGGTTTAAGTCGACGATCAGACGTGAGTAACTTCCTAGGAACGCCGCCAATGGATCTTTTTGCGTGAGTATGCGGGCAACAGGGTCAACGCCGATATCCCACGCAATATGTGCATCAAGATAATCAGGCTCTAATCCAAGCGATATGTCGTCAGGTACAGTGTTCGAGGCGTGATCGCCAATGATCAGGAAACCACCGCATTTGGGTTCGCCCAGTATCCGAAAAGGGTCGGCACTCATCGCAGCATTGTTCCCATCGACCACCAGCGCGGATCAAGCGCGTCTTTCGCAGTCTCCAAGTCAGCTGAGTTCGCAAAAAGGGCAAAGCATGTGGCACCAGACCCCGACATGCGCACCATAGCCGGATTAGCGCGTTTCAGCACGTTCACAATGTCAGTTATGGCAGGACAAATGGCCGCGGCGATGGGCTCAAGATCATTTCGTCCCGCGAGCGCGGCCTGCCAAATGTCGCCCCGCGCCACGGGGCCCTTGTCCGCTCCGTCCCATGCCTTGAAGATGGCCGCTGTCGATACTGATTGCAGCGGGTTTACCAGCAGCAAATGCCGCGCAGAAACCGTGCTGTCATCGAGGAATTCAAGCGCCGTTCCCGTACCACTGCCAAAGCTCGTGCGGCTGAAAACGCAGGCGGGAATATCCGCGCCAAGCGGTGCCAACATATCGGCAAGTTCCTGTTCGCTGGCGTGAACTCCCCAAAGCCGGTTCAACAGCCGTGCGGCAGCAGCAGCGTCTGCCGATCCTCCTCCGATGCCTGAGGCTATCGGCAAGTTTTTTGTCAGGCGGATGGATGCGCCGTTGGTGATGGAGAAATGCGCGCGAAGCCGGTTCGCGGCTTGCATCACCAGATTGTCTCCATCGGCGGCAAGGCCACTTCCGAAGGGGCCGTCGATCGTGAGGTTCAGGGTGTCAGATAACGAGGCCTGCAATTGATCGCCATTCTGGGCAAAGGCGAACAGGGTTTCGATATCATGATAGCCGTCATCACGGCGACGCCGCACGTGTAAAGCCAGATTGATCTTGGCGTAGGCTGTTTCGCTATCGTTCAACATTAATCAGCAGACTTGATATTGCCAGGAAGGCCCGCGTCCAACTTTGTTGAGATGCGCAGCACATCGGCAGTTTCGGCTGAGATTTGTGCACTATTCCACGCATATCGCGCCTCACGCCGCCGCCCTGCCCGCCAATATGCATCACCCAGATGCTCAAATATCGTCGCATCGCCTTTGGCTGCCGTCGCGGCCTTCTCCAACATAGCAACCGCGTCATCGAATTTGCCGTTCTTGAACAAAGCCCAGCCAAGTGAATCTGCGTAAGCCGATGAGCCGGGTTCCGCTTCATACGCACGCCGAACCAAAGACTCGGCTTGCACAACGTCATCGCCCCGCTCCAACATGCTGTAACCCAGATAATTCAGTGCGCTGGCGTTAGACGGGTCCAGCTTTATGGCGTTTTGCAGTTCCTTTTGTGCTTCATCCCAGTTGCCATTTTCATCAAGCGCGCTCGCGAGTACGACATGAAACGACGCCCTACCTTTGGGGGCCTGCCGTTTGAAATCTTCGAGGTCCATTGCCGACCGGTATTGCGCTATGGCTTCTGGAAGACGCGCATCTTGCTGAAGCATCTGGCCTAAGAAAGTAGCCCGCGCAGCTGATATATTGTTCTGGCTGTAGCTGAGGCGCGCCAGTTCGACCGCGGCGCTGTTGTCACCGATATCTCTCAGCAGCGCGGCTTTCGCAAAAACTGTGCGTGTCCAATAAGGTGAACTTGACGGTATTTTGTCTAAAAGGGCAACAGCCTCACGACCGCCTGATAATTCACCAAGTGCCTTGGCTGTGGCGATAATCGCAGGCGCATAGTTCGGCGCAGTCCATTGCGCCAATCGCGCGAGCGCAAGGCCGGGCTCAGCCAAGTCCTGCTCAATCAACGAAGTCGCAACCCGAACATATAATGCGGCAAGCCCGATATTTGGGCTGATACTCGGTTCAATTGTGGCGGGTTGATGCGGTTGGCCGTTAAACTCGGAGCCCAACGCAGTCCCAAGCATCGCGTTGGCAAATGCCGTGTCGCCATTTTTTGCTACAACCGGAGCAGCTTCAATGTAGAGATCGCGCATGGCGTCACCGCCAACTGACACCATGTTGCGCAGTCCCAATTTCGCCTTCGCATTCTGGCCAGTTGCGAGATCAAGATATACAATTTGGTCAAGCGCGTAGAAATTGAAAAATGGGTCACTATTGCCCTCTTTTAGGGTAAGGTCGTGCGTTCCAGTTTTTGCGACTGATACCCATGCGCGCAATATGGGCGCCATGAAGCCAAAATTGCTCCGCGCCTCCAATTCGTCCGCAGCAACCAAAGCCATTGACCAACGACGCTTTTGAAAGGCGTCGGTAAACAGAATTAACGGCCCCTCGGGCGGAACGTCGTTTTTCAGTTCCTGAACGCGAATGGCCTGCAATGCCGCTGCGAAGTCACCTTGCCTGACGGCACTTTGATAAACACGTTTGGCCAATGTCTCGCTGTCGGCGGATTCTTCAAATAGCTTCAGATATCCCGCTAACGCCTCTCCGTGACGTGCGTCAAACTCGGCGGCACGCGCGTTGGCATAGACAGTAACGTTGTCTTCAACGGAGGCATAAGCTGGCGCTGCGCAGCAAAGAAGCGCGGCGGTCAGCTTACATATTGGGGTAATTCGGCCCACCGCCACCCTCCGGCGTCACCCAATTGATGTTCTGGTTGGGGTCCTTGATATCGCAGGTTTTGCAATGGACGCAGTTCTGGGCGTTGATTTGATAGCGTGGGTCTTTGCCCTCTTCCTCCATCCATTCATACACGCCTGCGGGGCAATAGCGCGTCGACGGACCAGCAAATTCCATAAACTCGCTATTCTTTTGCAGGTCCATATCCTTGACCTGCAAATGGATGGGCTGATCTTCGGCATGGTTGGTGTTCGACAAGAATACCGACGACAGCCGGTCAAAGCTGAACACGCCATCTGGCTTTGGATATTCGATCCGCTCGGCCGCGTTCTTCTTTTTGAGCGCCTTGTGATCGGGATGATGCTTCATAGTGAACGGCATGCGAATGCCGAAGCTTTCGAGCCACATGTTCACGCCAGAAAGCATCGTTCCAAAGACGTTCCCGTACTTCTCAACCAGCGGCAAAACGTTGCGCACCATGTGAAGCTCTTTGTACACCCAGCTGTTATCATAACTGTTCTGATACGTTTGCAACTCATCATGCTCGCGACCAGCGGCCAGCGCTTCCACAACGGCGTCCGCTGCCAACATGCCTGTCTTCATGGCAGTGTGCGTGCCCTTGATACGTGGTACGTTTACGAACCCAGCCGAGCAACCAATCAGCGCGCCACCGGGGAATGCAAGCTTTGGTACCGACTGCCAGCCACCATCGCTGATCGCGCGCGCGCCATAAGAAACGCGCTTGCCGCCTGCCAAGATTTTCTTGACCTCAGGATGCGTTTTCCAGCGCTGCAGTTCTTCGAAGGGCGAAAGATAAGGGTTGGAATAGTTCAGCCAGACAACAAAACCCAATGCGACCTGGTTATTCGCCTGATGGTACAGGAACGCGCCTCCATTTGCATCGGTTAATGGCCAGCCTTGGCTGTGAATAACGCGGCCCGCAGAATGCTGATCAGCTGGAATATCCCA
>JBKBTH010000006.1:0-21452 GCA_046290915.1 Sphingorhabdus sp. | reverse complement strand
TGGATTGTCGGGGTTGGGTGACTTGGTCCTGACTTGTAGCTCCGAAAACTCGCGCAACTTTTCGCTGGGCCGCGGCCTTGGACAGGGCCAGACATCTGAAAGCCTGCTGGCGGACCGTAAAACAGTTGCCGAAGGCGCATACACCGCGCCAGTCCTGTTGAAGTCTGCAACTTCGCTTGATGTTGAAATGCCCATCGTCAGCGCGGTATGTGCATTACTGTCCGGGTCAGCGACCGTCGATGCCGTCGTCACCGAATTGCTGGCGCGCCCACTAAAGTCCGAAAGCTGGTAACAGCGGACCTAATCCGCTAGCTTTGCAAAAGAGGGCAACCATTGACTGCAGCCAGAACCGACGAAGAAGATATTCAGGCGCTCGCAAAGGGCGGGCGCACGAATGTATTTGGCTTCGTTTTACGACTGGCCGCGCGGATCCCATTCTTGTTCATCGCAGGCAGGCTTTATGGTGCGGAAGCGCTTGGTCGCTTCGCCTATGCGATCCTGATTGTCGAATTTGCAGCGCAGCTCGCTTCACTTGGCTTACGCCGAGGACTTGCGGAATTGCTGGCCAAGGATGACCGCCCACATGCGCACCTGATTGCGGATGCCCTTTTTGCGGCCATGGCGGCATCCGCAATCGGCGCTGCGTTTTTGATCATGCTGCCCGAACTGATGTTCCCAAACAGCGCTATTAACGGGCTGGACCGGTTTCTACCGCTCGCCATTTTCGCAATTGTCGCAACCGACATCGCCTTGTCTGCGTTGGCCTATAAATTCGACATTGTATCAACGGTACGCGCCCGCGCAATCGTTGAGCCGTGGACAATAAGCATAGCGGCTGGTGTCCTCTATTTTTACTCGGCGCGGGACGGACTGATCCTGTCCTATGTCGCATCGCTGGTGGCTGCGTTGTTGTTTGCCCTGTGGCCCTTGTGGCGCAGCTACGGATTTGCGCGTGGCTGGCGGCCAAGTCCAGGGCGTTCTCTAGCGATTGCCAGACGCAACTTGCCATTGGCCGCAGCAGACGCCGCAGAATGGGGCAGCCGGCGGCTTGACCTCGCCATATTGGGATTGTTTGCATCACCCGCAGTGGTCGGCATCTATTATGTAGCACAGCAGGTGGCGAGCCTGCCGCAGAAGCTTAAAACCAGCTTCGATCCTATATTAGGGCCAGTCATCACACGCAATTTGCAGACTCGCAATTATGCCGAAATTGCCAGCCAAGTCGGTCAGGTCGGTTTCTGGATTATCGCAGCGCAGGCCGGGATTGCGCTTGCGCTTGGTATCCCCGGTGAAGCTGTCATGGGATTGATGGGTCCCGAATTTGTTGGCGGAGCGGCGGCGCTTGCTTTTTTATTGGCTGCCGAGGTCGCTGCCGCAACAGCTGTCGTCAGTGAGTCCGCGTTGGTCTACATGGCCCGTCACCGGAATTTGCTAATTTCAATCGGTATGTTGGCCGTGCAGACTTTAGTCAGCGTAGGCCTAATCATGCTGGCCGATGACATCCCCATCAAGTCTGAATATATTGGCCTATATCAGGCGGCAGCCGTCGCCTGTGGGCTGATGATTTCGTTGGGCATTGGCTCGCTCATCAAATCGCGATTGCTGTCACAGTTGCTCGGACAGCCCATCCGCGTGTGGCGCTGGGCGTTACTGATTGCTGTCGCCGCAGCTGCGTCGCTGGGCATGACAATCGTTAGTGTCCCTGCCCGCTTTGAATGGGTGGAGCTGGCGATTGGCGTGCCTGCAATCCTCGGGCTTTATGGCTGGATTATCTGGCGCTGGGGCTTTGGCCCGGAGGACCGCGTGCTTTTCCGCAAGAAAAAGGATTAAGCCAGACGCTTGGCGACCAGCTCTGCGATGTCGGCTTCCGGCCGTGCTCCATAATGCGAAATAATCTCGGCAGCACAGACTGCACCCATAGTAAGGCACTCCGCCATCGGACGGCCCTGCGCGATCCCTGCAAACACGCCTGATGCGAACAAGTCACCTGCACCGGTGGTATCGACCAGCTGGTCGACGGGTTCTGCACCTACTTCAGTACGCACGCCGTTTTCGATGGCGATTGCACCATGTTCGCCGCGTGTGCAGACGAGCAATGGCACCTTCGCTGCGATTGCGGCCACCGATGCTTCGAAAGCATCACTGTTGTTAAGCGCACAAATTTCAACTTCATTCGCAAACAATATATCGATGCGGCCAGCATCCATCTCGGCTAGAAAATCTGGGCCATGGCGTGAAATGACAAATGCGTCGGACAATGTTAGCGCAACCTTGCGACCAGCAGCGCGCGCTACATCAATCGCGGTACGCATGGCCGCGCGAGGCTCTTCTGGATCCCACAAATAGCCTTCAAGATACAATATGGCGGCGCTTTCGATCAGCGATTTATCGATTAAAGTAGCCGGCAAATATTGCGATGCGCCCAGAAACGTATTCATCGTCCGCTGCGCATCTGGCGTAACGAGGATGTAGCAACGCGCGGTCGATGGAGCGCCGTCACGTGCCGGGATGTCGAAATGGATACCGCCCGCGCGAATATCATGCGCGAACACTTGGCCAAGCTGGTCATTCGCGACCTGCCCAATAAATGCCGTTTTATGGCCGAGCCGTGCAAGGCCAGCCAAGGTGTTTGCGGCAGAGCCCCCGCTAATTTCGCGGGCCGGCCCCATGTGGGCATACAATGCCTGTGCACGTTCCTCATCAATGAGCTGCATGCTGCCTTTGGTCAGGCCTTCGCTTTCGATAAATGCGTCATCAGTGTTGGCAATGATATCAACAATTGCGTTGCCAATTGCGAGGACGTCGAAGCGGCTATCAGTCATGAAAATTCCTATTTTTAAGCTCCCCGCGCCCTACTGGGGTTGGACATTTCGGGCAAGCGCTTTAGAACAGTGACATGATCCAGGCGCTCCTGCTTTCGTTCCAAAGCCTTTCGGACAGGCGCGTGGCACTGCTGCTTATAAAAGTCGTATTGCTGACTTTTGCCAGTTTCCTCTTATTGGGGGCTGGCATGTGGTTTGCGCTGGATTGGCTCTTTGTGTGGTTGAACGTAAAAGATGGTGGATATCTGTCGACCTTCCTGTCGCTGGCCATCATCCCGATTTCAGCGTTTCTCCTTTTCCGGGTGGTCGCGGTCGCCATCACATGGGTGTTTGCAGACGATATCATTGATGCTGTCGAAGACCGGCATTATCCCCAACATGCCGCATTCGGTAAGCGACCCGGTGTCGGCGCTGGTCTGCACATGGCAGTGCGGTCAATAACGCGAGTGATTGGTTACAACCTTCTCGCATTGCCACTCTATATAATTTTGCTGGTGACGGGCGTTGGCACCGCGATCGCCTTCATGCTCATCAATGCATTACTTTTGGGCAAAGATTTGGAAGATATGCTGATCGCCCGCCATGGTAAATCGCAAGGCACCATCAAGAAATTTCCACGTCTGTTGCTTGGCTTCGTTGGTACCGCCGGCATGCTGATCCCGTTTTTCAACTTGCTGGTACCTGTTCTTGCCACCGCGATGGCGGTGCACCTCGTCCATTCAGGAAACCGAGCCATATGAAACATGTCCTTATCGCATCAGTGCTCGCTTTGCTTTTGGCCGGCTGCGTATCCACGCCCCCTGCACGTCCGGCGGCACCAACAGAGCGCACAGCGGCAGCCTTTCCCGTGCGCCCCGCAGTAATAACGCGCGGCCTGGAAGCCGTCATGGGCAAGGACGTAGATGCGCTGAAACGCCTGTTCGGCGAACCGCGCCTCGATGTGGTTGAGGTAAATGGCCGCAAGTTGCAATTCGTTGGCAAAGCATGCGTCCTTGACGCGTTTCTCTATCCGGACGGCAAAGGCCGGACCGAAATCGTCACATATGTTGATGCCAGACGCAGTGATGGTGCGGCGGTTGATCGGGCATCCTGCATTGAGGCGCTGCAGCGCCGCTGACTAGCCGAGTGCCCATTCGGCAAGAACCGACGAGTCCGATTCTTCGGCAAACCGCACCCGCTTTTCACGTTCAAATACGTCAGGCGACAGACGCGATATCGCCCAAATCGCCGCGCCCCGAACGACCGGTGACGCATCATCCATGAGCATCTCGACCAAAGGTAGCACGCTGGCATCGCTTCCATTTCCGGCTGCGATTAGAACGTTGCGGACAAAACGGTCACGGCCAATGCGCTTGACTGGCGACCCGGAAAACAGCTGGCGAAACTGTGCATCATCCAAGGCCAAAAGATCAGCAATGCGCGGCGCGATCAACGCTTCGCGGGGCAAAAATGCCTTGTGCGCCGCCGCAGTCTCCGCAAATTTGTTCCAAGGACAAACCGCCAGACAATCATCGCAGCCATAAATGTGATTGCCCATCAATGGACGCAATTCGCGGTCGATTGGGCCCTTATGTTCAATGGTGAGATAGGAGATGCAACGGCGGGCGTCGACTTGGTAGGGCGCGGGGAAGGCGTTGGTTGGACAGACGTCCTGGCACGCACGGCACGAACCACATGTGTCGGTCGCGGGTGTCGAAGGCGCAAGCTCTGCAGTCGTATAAATCGCACCTAGAAACAGCCAGCTGCCATGCTCTTTGCTGACGATGTTGCTGTGCTTGCCTTGCCAACCAAGTCCCGCCACCTCGGCCAGCGCTTTTTCCATAACGGGCGCGGTATCAACGAACACTTTGACCCCGACCTCTGCAGAATGGGCCAGCCAACTGGCGAGCCGCTTGAGCGCACCCTTTACGACATCATGATAGTCGCGGCCTTGAGCATAGACCGATATCCGGGCCTTTGTGTCATCACCAGCCAGCGCCATGGGATCATGCGGCGGCGCATAGCTCATCCCCAACATGATGACCGACTTCACGTCGGGCCATAAGATATCGGGATTGGCGCGCTCATCGACGCGGCTTTCCATCCACAACATGTCGCCATGGTGGCCTTCCTCGATCCACTGACGCAAACGTTCGCCTGCGCGCGGCGCAAGGTGACCCGGCGCAATACCGAAAGCGACAAAGCCTTCGCTTTGCACCTTGGCCTGCAATTCGTTAACTATATTTGTGTTGTGTCTTTTCACGCACCAACCTTATTCAGCACCGACAATCTCTCCGGGGCAATTCAGCATGTACGCAATAGAGGCAAAGGGACTCGTAAAGCAATTCGATGGCTTTCATGCCGTCGATGGGGTCGACCTCAAAATTCCCGAGGGCAGTATTTTTGGTATTTTGGGCCCGAATGGTGCGGGCAAGACGACGATGCTGCGCACCTTGCTTGGAATCATTGATCCTGATGCGGGAACGCGCAGCCTATTGGGTTCGGACCGCCCGATAACGCAGTCGCGCAATGTCGGATATTTGCCCGAAGAGCGCGGCCTGTACCAATCAATGCGCGCCGTCGACACTATTGCATTCATGGGTGCGCTGCGTGGACTATCCTTGAAAGAAGGCGCCGAAAAAGGGCGGGCATTGCTGGAGGAGGCTGGCCTTGGCTATGCCGCAGATCGTCAGATTAGGCAGCTTTCCAAAGGAATGGCGCAAACGGTGCAGCTGATGGGCACAATCGTCCATGATCCGAAACTGATTGTGTTGGATGAACCGTTTTCAGGGTTGGATGCGCTCAATCAGGCCAAGCTCGAAAAGATGATCCGAGCGCAATCCGCAAAGGGTGTGACAGTCATTTTTTCCACCCATGTCATCGCCCATGCCGAACGGCTGTGCGAACGCATCGCCATTATCGCCAAGGGCAAAATCAGTTTCGACGGGCTGGTATCCGAAGCACGTGACCGCTTGCGGCCACAGGTACATTTGGAAACCGAAACTTTGGACGGGCCATGGCGCTCGGCGCTTCCGCCTGAAACCAAAGCAGAAGGGCATTGGTGGCACTTCACCTTGCCCGACACCGGGGTGGAGCCGCTGCTGACGGCGTTGGTGGAGGGCAAGGCAGGCGTCAAATCGCTGTCGATTGAACGGCCTGGGTTGCACGATGCCTTCGTTGCGATCGCCGGGGAATCGGTCGCTGCCGAAATGGATGACACTGACGTGGGAGAAGCGAAATGAAGGAAATTATCCGCGCCGCCTTCGTCATTGCCCGCCGCGATTTTACGGCGATCATCTATTCCAAAGCGTTTATCTTCTTTCTGCTTGGGCCCTTCTTCCCTGTACTTGTAGGATTTGCGGCAGGCAATCTGGGCGGACAAATCGCCAAAGAAGTGTCGCAACCCGTTGTCGGTATTGCGTTGGCCAAAGAAGAGGCAGCGAACATTCTGGCGGCCCGTGAGTCGCTTTCGAAGACGTTGGGGGATGGCTATTTCGCCAAAATGATTGTCGTCGGCGATGCTGCTGCGGATGAGAAAAGTCCGCAAAGCTATCTTGCGAAAAAGACTGACAATTTGAGCGTCGTCGTCACTGGCACACTGGCAAAACCCGTGATCACCGGAACGGCCAACGCCATTGAACGCGAGCGCGCCGACATTGAGTTATTGTCTGGCTATGCCCAGAGTGGCGGGACATTGACGCTGCCGCGTTCAACACCCGATATCGTTGTAGAGTCCGCCAACAACGACAAACAATTGCGTACTATCACCGCGCAGGGCGGGCAGATACTCGTTTTCTTCCTGACCATGTTGCTCGCGGGCATGGTGCTATCCAATTTGGTCGAAGAGAAATCGAACAAGATTATCGAAATTCTCGCCGCCTCGATTCCGATGGAATCTGTGTTTTTAGGCAAGCTATTCGCGATGCTCGGTATGGCTTTGCTCGGGATATTGGTTTGGACAACGATAGGGCTCATTGGCGTTGCGGCAATTGGACCGAATTTGCCGAGTTACCCGACGCCCGCAGTTGGCTGGCCCATGTTCATTGGGCTGTGCTTTACCTATTTCATCATGGCTTATCTAATGCTTGGCGCGCTTTTCCTTGGCATTGGCGCAATGGCGGCAACGGTGCGTGAGGTGCAGACCATCTCCATGCCCGTCACTATGGCGCAGTTAATCAATTTCTTCTTTGCTTCCTACGCACTGACCAAAACAGGCGAACCGCTCGAGAAATTTGCGGCTATCTTCCCCTTCAGCTCGCCGTTTGCGATGATTGGCCGCGCTGCGCTTGAGCCGGTTTTGTGGCATCACGCCGTCGCAATTATCGGCCAGATTTTGTTTGCGATCTTGCTGCTGCGTCTGGGTGTGTATCTTTTCAAGAAGAACGTCATGAAATCGGGAAGCGCTGGTCGTGCCAAGGATGACGGTGCCCGCCGGTTGTTCGGCTTCATCAAAATGCCTGGATGAAAGTGTCGTCACCTTAAACAGGTTGCGGCTCGAAACTGGATTGACATTTCTGTAAGTAGTGGCAGTTTCGGAATCGAGAGGAGTCGATAATAATGGCAACTGCCCCCCTGATCGAAAGTGATTCACTGCCTTGGGAAATCAACAAGGCACCACATCGCTGGGACGTAACGAAGCCCGATATTTATACTGAGGATCGCTGGCATCCCATCTTCAAAGAGATGCGCGAAAAGGCGCCGATCAACAAGATTGAGGGTTCTGATTTCGGCAGCTATTGGAACGTTACGACGCTTAAGGCTATTCAACATGTTGAAGCCTTGCCCGACATTTATTCGTCGTCATTCGAACATGGCGGCATTACGTTAATCGACGATAATGCGCTCGAAGAGCCGATCCCCGAAGACCAGAAAATCGTCATGCCGATGTTCATCGCGATGGACCGGCCCAAGCACACTGAAGAACGCCGCGTCATCGCACCGGCATTCACACCGGGTGAAATGGATCGCATGTCAGGTGATATCCGGCGGCGCACAGGCGAGCTTTTGGACTCGCTTCCGGTTGGTAAAACTTTCGACTGGGTCGATCTCGTATCCATCGAGCTGACAACACAGATGTTGGCGCTCATTTTCGATTTCCCATGGGAGGATCGCCGCAAATTGACCGAATGGTCGGATTGGGCGGGCGATGTCGAATTGTTCCGTACAGAAGAAACGCGGCAAGCGCGACTTGGAAAAATGTTCGAAATGGGCGCCTATTTCCAACGCCTGTGGGAAGAACGCAAAGATCGCGGCGAAGCGCCCGACCTTATCAGCCGCATGATCCATTCGCCGATGAAGGACATGAGCCAGTTCGAATATATGGGTAATCTCATTCTGCTCATCGTGGGCGGAAACGACACCACCCGCAATTCGATGTCGGGCTATGCTTATGGACTGAATAGTTTCCCCGACGAGCGCGAGAAGCTGGAGCAAAACCCGCAGTTCATCACAAATGCGGTAAGTGAAATCATCCGCTGGCAGACACCGTTGGCGCATATGCGGCGCACCGCCACGCAGGACCATGACTTGTTCGGCGCGCCCATCAAGGCCGGCGACAAGATTGGTATGTGGTACCTGTCGGCCAACCGTGACGAGACGGTGTTCGATAATCCGGACAAGTTGATTGTTGATCGCGAGAACGCCCGCCGGCACTTGGCATTTGGCTATGGCATCCACCGCTGCGTAGGCGCACGATTGGCCGAATTACAGATCCGCATTTTGCTTGAAGAAATGGCTATGCGGCGCTTGCGGCCAAATGTCGTGGCGGAACCAGAGCGCGTTGCTGGCTGCTTCGTCCACGGCTATCGCAAGATGGATGTCGAGCTGTCGCGATATTGATATGAAACCTTTTGGACGTTTCCGGCGTATTTATAATCGGGGCGTCCAGAGGAACATGTCGTGCAGCTGAGCAAACGTAAATTTTTGTCATTCGCAAGCGCAGGCGCTGCGGTGTTTGTCTTTGGTTGTGGCAAAAGCGCAACCGCCAAAACGCGCTATGCGGTGATGTACAGCGATGCTGAATGGAAGAAGCGGTTGTCGCCTGCTGCCTATCGGGTGTTGCGCCGCGAAGATACCGAACGGCCCTATACCAGCCCGCTCAACAGCGAGAAACGCAAGGGCACATTTGTCTGTGCGGGCTGTAACCAGCGTCTGTTTGCGTCTGGCACCAAGTTTGAAAGCGGAACGGGCTGGCCAAGTTTCTACGCGCCGCTGGCTGGCGGCGTGGGGACAAAAACCGACTATAAAATCGGTTTGCCGCGGACCGAAGTGCATTGCGCGCGCTGCGGCGGGCATCTTGGCCATGTGTTTAACGATGGTCCAAAGCCAACCGGCAAACGCTATTGCATGAACGGCGTCGCGATGAAGTTCGTGCCTGCCTAAAACTGTTTGCGGCACGATTTGCGCACGCACCTTATTTCGGTGAGGATATGCCCGAAAAATCCAATTCAGCGGGTTTCTTCGCTGGGTCTGCTTTATTGTTATTTTCTATGATCGATACAATCGCCGTCGCGCGTCCATCCTGAAGGGCGTAGTCGCGCGCAGAATAGCCAGCACGGCTGTCTTTCTTGTCAGGATTTGCACCAGCCTTCAAAAGTACCCGCACGGCCTCGGCGTTGCGCAGTTGCACCGCAAGGATCAACGCAGTTTCACCCGCGCGGTTGGCCTGGTCGATTTGCGCCTTTTTACGGGTAAGCCAATCAATACCGTCGAGGAAGCCCAATTGCGTGGCGAGCATCAACGGTGTTGTGCCCTTTTTATCCGCCAAATTGGGGTTTGCACCTTTTTGTAAAAGATACCCAAGCCACGATGAATCGCGACGCTGAATAACGATGTGCAGCGCGGTTTCACCGGTCGAGTTGTCGCGCGTATTGATAATGACCGTACCAGGCTCTGCCAGAAACTTTTCCGCTTCCTCGCCCTTACGGTCGCGGACAGCTTTCAAGAAATTATAGCTGTCGGAAAACTGGGCCTGCGCAGCAGGTGCAACAACGCCAGCACCGACGGGCAATATCAGCCCAGCGGCCAAGGCGAGAAAAAACGGCTTTTTCAACAAACGGTGCCCCATATAAATGTCCAATATACTTGATAAGTGGCCTTTAGCAGACCATGTCTGGCCCCGCTATGAACAAAACTCTGCTTTTCACTCTGCCCGCCGCGCTTTTGCTTTCGGCTTGTAATTCAACCCCGGCACAGCCTCCGTTAAGCGAGGCGCCGCTGGCCGGCGCGACGATTGGCGGTGACTTTGCGCTAACCGATCAAAATGGCAAAAAACGGACGTTCAGGGAATTCGACGGCGCATATCGCATTGTCTATTTCGGCTACACCAACTGCCCCGATATCTGCACACCAGACATGCAGAACCTGATGTCCGGACTAAAGGCGTATGAGAAAAGCCATCCGGAGCTTGGTGCAAAAATTCAGCCTATTTTCATTACTGTCGATCCAACGCGTGACACGCCTGACGTGCTGAAGCAGTTTGTCAGCGCATTCCATCCCCGCGCTATTGGTTTGACGGGGACTGAGGCCGAAATAACAGACGCAACAAAGAAATTCGCGATCTACGCCAGCCGTGTTGAGGGCTCATCGCCTGAAAGCTATTTGATGAGCCACAGCCAGACGCCCTATTTGATGGGCCCCGATGGCAAGCCACTGGCCATCATGCCCGCCGACGTTCCAAACACCGACGCCAATGAAGGTGCGCCGAAATTGGTTGAGGCTGAGCTGGCGAAGTGGGTCCGCTGATTTGAACGACGCGCCTTTCTGGGAAGCGCCGGTCGAAAGCCTTGATCGCGCGCAATGGGAGGCATTGTGCGATGGCTGCGGGAAATGCTGCCTGAACAAGGTGGAGGACGAAGATACCGGCCGCATTTACCCCACCAATGTCGCCTGCAAATTGCTTGACCTGCAGACATGTCAATGTGCCGACTATCGGGGACGGCGGGCGATTGTGCCCGAATGTCTTCGGCTGACCGCAGACAAAATTGACGACTATGTTTGGTTGCCCTCGACCTGTGCATATGTGTTGCGCGCGGCGGGCAAGCCGCTTCCCGAATGGCACTATCTGGTCAGCGGAAGCCGCCAGTCGATTCATGACGCTGGCATGTCTATCAAAGGTCGGGCTATATCGGAACTCCATGCTGGGCCGCTTGAAAACCATATTGTCGAACAACCTCTCTGATCCAGAAGTGGACATAGAAGGGGAAAGCGTACCTGTACGCATTCGTCGCAACCCGCGAGCAAAGCGCATTTCCATGCGCGCAGATGCCGTTAAACGCGAAATTCGCATTACGATGCCGCATTATACGCCGACAAATGTCGCGCTCGATTTTGTCGACAAGAAGCGCGAATGGATTGCCACGCGGCTAAACAGCGCGCCGGAAGTTGCCCCAATCGCGCCCGGCAGTGAAATTGCTATTGCAGGCGAAAGCCACCTGGTTGAATGGCGCGAAGATTGGCCACGCAGCATCCGTTGTGGCGAAGGAATGCTTCGCTTGGGAGGGCCAAGAGAGTCCGTCGAAGCCCGCATCTTGCGATGGCTCAAGGGCGAAGCGCGGCGGGTCTTCACGAAAGAAATCGCGCATTATTGCGATAAAGCGGGGGAACCAGTCCCACGTTTGTCGCTTGGCGATCCACGCAGCCGGTGGGGCAGTTGTTCAAGCCGCGGCACAATTTCGCTGAGCTGGCGGCTGATCATGGCGCCTGCCCATGTGCGCCGTTCCGTCATCGCACATGAAGTTGCGCATATGCGGCATATGAACCACAGTTCCGATTTCTATGATTGGCTGGATTTCCTGTTTGAAGGCAATCGCAAGGCCGCTGACCAATGGCTAAAAATGCATGGAACTGGGCTTCAGCGCGTTGGCCGCTGACCGAACATAAAAAAGCGGCGCCAGTCACCCGGCACCGCCAAACTTAATAAGACGAGGCTTTAGCCCTTGGCCACTTCGCTACCCAGCGCGCCATATTTCTTTTCGAAACCAGCGACATCGCCCGCCAACAGCAGCTTGGCCTGATCAATCCAGTTATCGCGGCTGATGCGGCCTGCAAATGCACCGAGCTTGCCGTCAATTTCCGCAACATCGGAAGCAGTCCAACTCGCCACTTGTGCAAAGCTTGTTACGCCCAATGACTTGAGCATATTGTTCACTTTCGGACCAACGCCCTTCAACAATTCCAGATTGTCGGGGATCGATACCTTTGCCTTAGGCGCTGCTTTTGCTGCCTTGGGCTTCGGTGCAGCTTCGGCCTTTACCACCACAGCCTTAGGTGCGGTTTTGGGTGCAGGTTCAGCCTTGACCTTCGCCGCTACAGGCTTCGCTGCAACCTTTGGTGTTGCAGTTTTGGGTGCGGCTTTAGGGGCAGCTTCAGGTGCAGGTGCCTTCGCCGTTTTGACCTTAGACGCAACTGGCTTGGCAACAGGGGCAGGCGCTGCCTTGGTCGCAGCAGATTTTAGCGGGGCCTGAACTTGGGCCTTAGCGGTATTCGTCGCTGGCGTCGGATCGTCCATCAGCTTGGGTGCAGCCGCCGCCTTGGCAACAGGCGCGACTGGGGGCGCTGGAACAGCCACAGGTGGCGGCGGCACTACATCTTTTGACGGACCGCCCGTCGTCTTCACGCCGTCAAGCGCCAGCAACCACCATAACAAAATGGCAATAATGAGCACTGCACTGATAATTACCGGTAGATAGCTGGACATGATATTCCTCCCAGAAACGCCCTCAATGTCGCCAATGGGTTACGCAATTTTTGCGAGGCGTGAAAGCGTTAATCCGCAGCCGCCCGATTTGCGCGATGTCTTTACATCTCCGCTTCGCGCGCAACCTCTCGCCAGCCAATATCGCGGCGACAAAAGCCACTGGGAAAGATGACCTGATCAACGGCAGAATATGCCTTGTTTTGGGCGTCTGTTACATTGGCACCGGTGGCGGTAACGCTTAAAACGCGTCCGCCCGCTGCTACCAACTTTTCGTCCACTTCTGCGGTGCCTGCGTGAAACACCTTAGCGACTGATACTTGCGACAAATCGACCGTTCCACCCTTTTGCGGCACATCGGGATAGCCATTGGCCGCGATAACGACCGTTAAGGCTGTGTCCGTTGAAAAGGTTGGCGCAGCAGCCTCCGAGAGTTGTCCAGTCGCCACGGCCAGCATCAAAGCTGCAAGATCGCCATCGAACCGAGTCATCAGGACCTGGCACTCGGGATCACCAAACCGCGCATTATATTCAATGAGCTTTGGGCCTTCATCCGTCAGCATAAGTCCCGCAAACAACACGCCCGAATAGGGCATATCATGCGCGGCCATATAAGCGACAGTCGGCTTGATGATGCGCTCCATCACTTCAGCCTGCAGTTCTGCGGTCAAAACAGTTGCGGGCGAATATGCGCCCATCCCGCCGGTATTGGGCCCAACATCGCCATCGCCAACACGCTTATGATCCTGCGCCGACCCGAATGCGACCACATCGCGGCCATCGGTTAGTGCGAAAAAGCTAGCTTCTTCGCCGGTCATAAATTCTTCTATGACAACGGACGCCCCAGCATCGCCAAAACCGCCACCGAACATATCTTCAATCGCGGCTTCAGCGTCGGCTCGGGTTTCGGCGATGATGACGCCTTTGCCTGCAGCCAGGCCATCTGCTTTAATGACGTATGGCGCGTTGAATGCGTCGAGACCAGATAGGGCCGACGCTTTGCTATCATGACGATAATAGCCCGCCGTAGGAATCCCTGCGGCTGCGCATATGTCTTTGGTAAAGCCTTTAGACCCTTCCAATTGCGCAGCCTTTTGATTGGGTCCGAAAACGGGGATGCCTGCATCGCGCAGGCTATCGCCCAAGCCGGCAACAAGCGATGCTTCAGGTCCAACGACAACCAAACCAACATCATGCCCCGCGCAAAAGGCAATGACCGCTGCGTGGTCAGCGATGTTCAATGCAACCAGTTCAGCCTCTTCTGCGATCCCGGGATTGCCCGGCGTGGCAAAGAGTGTATCGCAGTTCGGCGATTGCGCGAGCTTCCACGCCAGCGCATGTTCGCGTCCACCCGATCCGATGAGCAAGATATTCATGTCCGCAAATGACCCCTTTGAAACTGCTGACCCGCAAGTTGCCCGCCTGTTAGCCGAGGAGCGCCCCGGCGACAATGCCCAGGCCATGAGCGTGTCAGAGTTATCGCTGGCGTTAAAGCGCACCGTTGAGGACAGGTTCGGACATGTCCGCGTGCGCGGCGAGATTTCGGGTTTTAAGCGTGCGGCGTCAGGACATATCTATTTCTCAATAAAAGACGAAAATGCGCGGCTTGACGCAGTCATGTGGAAAGGCGGCGCAGCGCGTCTGCCATTTGCCCCTGAAGACGGGCTTGAGGTTGTCGCCACTGGCAAATTGACGACTTATGCGGGTCGGTCGAACTACCAGATCGTGGTCGAAAGCCTTGAGGTCGCCGGCGAAGGCGCAATGATGCTTTTGTTTGAAAAGCTGAAAGCAAGGCTCGCCGCCGAGGGGCTTTTCGCCCCGGAGCGTAAGAAAAAGCTGCCCGCATTACCGCAGACGATTGGCGTCGTGACCTCGCCAACAGGCGCAGTCATCCGTGATATTCTTCACCGTCTCGCCGATCGCTTCCCCACCCATGTTATCGTCTGGCCCGTATTGGTGCAGGGCGAAGGATCTGCTGCCCAAATTGCGCGCGCAGTTAACGGATTCTCTGCAATGCCAAAGGACGGACCGGCCCGTCGTCCCGACCTGGTCATTGTGGCGCGTGGAGGCGGATCGATTGAGGACCTATGGGCATTCAACGACGAAGCCGTCGTCCGTGCGGTGGCGGACTGCACGATACCCATCATTTCGGCGGTCGGGCATGAAACCGATACAACCCTGTGCGATTTCGCCGCAGATTTGCGGGCGCCAACGCCAACTGCGGCTGCTGAAATAGCCGTTCCGGTGCGCAGCGAATTGTTGCAACGTGTTGGGCAATTCGGGCTTCGCATGTCTAATATCGTGCGCAAGCAGGTCGATCTGGCGGCCGAACGGCTTGAGGCACAGCGCCGCCTGATGCCGCGCTTGTCGGACCTCGCCGCGCCGCATCAGCAACGCACAGACGACCTTGCCGAGCGGCTTCGTCAATCGCTGCGGACCAGAGTCAGCAAGGCTGAAGTGGCATTTTCAGCGCCAGCGATGATGCTTCATCCGCGGCTTTTGACAAGGCGCGCCGAGCAAGGGCAGCAGCGCCTTGATGCCTTAACCCGGCTGGCGAGCACATTGCATCCAGAAGCGCCGCTTAAACGCGGCTTTGCGCGCGTAACCGATGCCAATGGCAAAACCATCATGACGCGGGAAGCGGCGGTAAAAGCTGGCGACGTGACCTTGAGGTTTGCGGATGGTGAAGTCGGTGGCCAGGTGAGTGGCGCGGCTATCCCGCGAACCTCCGCGCCAAAGCCGCTGAAACCTGCGGTCAATCAAGGCAATCTGTTCGACGGATAACGCCGTGCATTGCCCATTCAGTAACGATGCGCCATAATGTGCACATGTTGATGTCTTCCAAGAACAAAGTCGCCCGCCTGCATTATATGGCGAACAGTTTTCGTATGCTTACCGCAGGCGACCATGTCGTTTGCGCCGTCACGGGGCAGGCCATTCCCTTGGAAGAATTGCGTTATTGGAGCGTCCTGAGACAGGAACCCTATATCAGCGCTGATGCATCCGTTCGCGCGGCGATGAAAAAGGGCTGATTTGTTGCGGCGCTCTGGCTGGATTTTGTTACCCGCCCTCGCGTTGATGTCCAGTGAACCTCATGCACAGCCTTTGAGTGCAGCCGCTGCGCCGCCCACAAATGCAGAACAGCAAGTTGTCCCCACAGATTTCTGGATGTCTACGCCAGCGGCACAGGGTGGCCTAGTCATCGCGCGTGCACCGCGCGGCGCTCGCTCCGTTACGCTCAATGGCGTTGCGCTGCCTTTGACACCTGAAGGCTTTTTCCTGATGGGATTTGACCGCGACGCCGAAAACAGCGCGAGCCTCACCGCGACATTTGCCGATGGTCGAAAACTCGATCGCTATCTGGCGGTAAAACCGGGCAGTTGGCGGATTGAAAACGTATCTGCGAACCCAACGGGTGGTGCAAAGACGACCGCAGAGTTTCAGGCAAGACGCGGCGCGGAACTCGCCCGCATAAACGCAGCCCGAGCCAAAAGCAGTCTTGGCAATGGCTGGCGACAGGAATTCATTCGCCCCGTCGCTGGCCGGACGTCGGGACTCTTTGGTGCGCAGCGTATCTATAATGGGACGCCAGGCAGCTATCATAGCGGCATGGACATTGCTGCGCCGAATGGAACAAATTTTGTCGCGCCTGCCGATGGCGTAGTTACGCTTGCCGCCACGGATGCCTTCACATTGGAAGGGCATTTGCTGATGATTGATCACGGCATGGGCCTCAACAGCGCATTTCTTCACTGCTCTGCGCTTCTCGTAAAAGAAGGCGATTATGTGAAGCAGGGTCAGATCATCGGGCGTGTGGGGGCAACTGGAAGGGCAAGCGGCCCGCATCTGCATTGGGGCATGAAATGGAACAGTGCGCGCATTGATCCAAAGCGGTTAATCCCCGCAACGTAAACTGCCTTTACGACGGCTTCCAATCACCGACGGTGCTAAACGCAGGCAAACTTGCCGGGCGCTGCTCGCCTTCAGTCGTCATATAATAGCCAGGCGGCAAACACGCCAACGGCATGCCAGCCGCTGCCATCATATAAGGCGAAATGCGTCGGTTTGTGCACAATCCGCCATTACCGTCGTTGACCAGTCTTTCTTCGAAAACCAGGCCCTGTTGCGATTCCATCGTGCGTACGACAGTAGATACAGCAAGCTGCCCGTCGCCAAAGTCCAACACGAAATTGGTTCCCATGGGTACGTTGTAAATACCCTCAATCAACGCGCCCGATACCGACAGATTGCGCAGAACGACTTCATAGCGGTGGTTGTCATGAATTGCGCCAATTTTGCGGTACATTGACAGCCGGTCGCTGCGCTGGACCGCTGGGCCGGATGGTTCAATCGTCCAATCACCGGCAATACAGCGTTCCAGAAGCACTTCGTTGCTGACGGGTTGGCTGTACACATAGCCTTGGACATGGCTCACACGCAAACTTCTGACGAGTGCAAGCTGGTCGAGCGACTCAATGCCCTCTGCGGTTGTTTCCATATCCAGCGCTTCGGCCAAAGCAACAATGGCGGCTATAATGGCACCATTGCGTGAGCCGGGCTCCGTCGCGCCTTTGACAAAGCTTTGGTCAATTTTGATTTTATCGAACGGAGCCGTTTTCAAATAGCCCAATGAGGAATAACCGGTGCCAAAATCGTCCAGTGCAAGGCGCACGCCGATTTTCTTCAGCGCCTTAAACATGCTGTCGGTATCAGCCGATTCTTGAAGGAATACGCCTTCGGTGATTTCTAATTCTAGCCGTGCCGGGGCTAGGCCAGACGTCGCTAAGGCTGCTTCAATAATTTTTGGCAGCGACGCATTCGCAAATTGATTGGGCGACACATTGACCGCCACTTTCATCTTGCCTGGCCATTTGACAGCCTCTTCACATGCCTTTTCCAAAGCCCATTCGCCAAGCGAGCCGATAAGATTGGCTTCCTCCGCAATGGGAATAAACAATGCTGGCGAAATGGGTCCGCGTTCGGGGTGGTTCCAACGCAGCAGAGCTTCAAAGCCTGTCACCGTGTTGCTGGCCGAGTCCACGACGGGTTGATATGCCAACCACATTTGGCCCTTCGACAGCGCGTCGCGCAAATCTTCTTCCAAGATTCGGCGGTCTTCTGCCGCCTGAAGCAAGTCGCTCGAATAAAAGCGGAAGCGCCCCCGGCCACCGCCCTTTGCGGCATAAAGTGCAAGGTCGGCATTGCGGATAAGATCTTCGCTCGCTTGCCCGTCAAAAGGACTGACCGCGATGCCAATTGACGCGCCAATGATGCAGCGGCTTCCGTCGACTGAGTAAGGATGTGACAGCATCCGAATGATGCGGTCCGCCATTTCACCCAGAACGCCCCGATCCTCGACATCCTGCAAAATAATTTGGAACTCGTCACCGCCAAGGCGACTGATTTTTTCCCTGTCGCCAACAGCCTTGACCAACCGCTCGGCCACTTGCTTCAGCAAGGCGTCGCCCGCAGGGTGGCCAAGCGTGTCATTGACCTGCTTAAACCGATCAAGGTCGATAAGCATGACCGCACAGGCGCGTTTTTGCAGCTTGAATGCCGACAATGTCGTTTCGAGAAGCTTGGACATCCGAAAGCGATTCAGAAGACCAGTCAGCGAGTCATAGGTTGCGAGCTTGGAATTGTCTTGCGCCGAGCGGCGGAGCTTGGTGATGTCTGTGCCGCTACCCCGGAAACCGGCAAAATTGCCTGCACCGTCCCGATATGGCTTACCCGAAACCGACCACCAGATTTCATCACCCTCAATCGCTGCTTGCAACGGCAAGTCATCAAATTTCGATTGCTTGGTCAAAATGAACGGCAGCGTTCGCTGATTTTCCTCGTGCTCGCTCGTTCCCTGAAACAGGCTTAGAAATGGTTTACCCAGAACATCTGCTGGCGCCATATTCAGCAATGTCAGGACGGGCATACTTAGATAGTTGATATTGCCATTGACGTCGGTTGACCAAAACCAACCACGCCCGCTCGATTCAAAATTACGCAAAAGCAGAACGGCTTCTTTTGGCGACCCGATCGGCAACGTACTTTCGACGGCTTCAACGTTCTTGGTCGACGTCCATCGATCAAGGAAACGGCGTGTTCCGCCGATGGGTGAAGCACTTTCACCTGATTCTCTCTCTGACAGATATTTGGCAGCCATTTCAAATGCTTCTTTCTATTTGACTGCGAAACTAGCACTTTGGTCTTGCGGAAAGGTAAACAGAGCAGAAACGCTTTTTGTGAATGGGTTGTGCGAACTCACGTATTTCATTCACAAAAACCGCGGCTTTTATCTTCGGGACGTCAACACGGCGCTTTGCGGCAAAGCGTTGGAACTATTGATGAGAGCGGGCATTTTCCTTCACCGCGAAACAAAAGCAGAGTGAAGCAAATGGGTAAGAAAATCCTAATTGTCGAAGACGAGTTTCTCGTTGCGCTCAACTTGCGCCAGACCGTGGCAGCATTGGGGTTTGACACCTTGGGAATAGCACCCGACGCACAAACAGCATTTCAGTTGGCAGACGAAAAACCAGACATCGCGTTGGTCGATGTCAATTTGCGGGATGGCGAAACGGGTCCGGGCATTGGGCACAAGCTTGCCAATGAATATGGCGCAGTGGTGTTATTCCTGACTGCAAATCCTGCGCAACTCGGTGATGGCGTCGAAGGAACCGTTGGTTGTCTGTGTAAACCTGTCGATCATGAAGAGGTGCAGAAGGCGCTAGACTTCCTGGTTACATACCCCGACAATCCAGCCGCAACGCCGCCGCCAGCGTTGCGTATATTCCAGAACCGCAATGAACGATCTTTATCCCGTAGCTCCCACATACATCACGGATGAACTTATAAATGCGCTGCGGGGACGGTCATGATGACTTGAAGGCCTTCGCTGTTCCAGAAACGTTCAATCGTACCGCCAAGCTGGCTAGTGATACCTATTTCAGAAAGCTGGGTGCCAAAGCCCGCCCGTTCGGGAACGGATGCCACTTCAGGACCGCCTGATTCTTTCCATTGGATGATTACCTGATCCGAGTGCGCATCCGTTACGATGTGCACTTCACCGGCGGATTTTGCCAATGCGCCGTATTTCACCGCATTTGTTGCCAGTTCGTGGATCACCAATGCAAGCGGCGTCGCACTGCGCTCACTTACAGAAACGTCAGTCCCGCTGACATGACACCTGACATTGCCGTCTATTTCATAAGGCATCAAAATTTCGTTGATAAGCCCGTGCAAATTGGTGAAGTCGTGGCCTGGGTCAGAATATGCGCTGTGCGGCCGGGCATAATTATGCGCCCTGCCTAAGGCAGATATCCGGCCGGCAAGTTGTTTTGCAAACTTCGCCGACGGCGCATCCTTGGGCGTCGACAGCCCGATAAGGCCGGCAACGACCGCAAAGATGTTTTTGATGCGGTGACTAAGCTCTCTGCTCATCAATTCGGTGCGTTCAGCAATCAATTTGCTCTCGTGGATATCGGTACATGTTCCAATCCAGCGCAATATTTGCCCCTTGTCGTCGCGCACAGGCAATGCCCGGCCTAAAGTCCAGCGATACTCTCCTTCATGATGGCGCAAGCGATATTCGATTTCGTAATCTTCACCAGTCGCCACGGCGTGCCGCCATTTTGCAAACGCATCTTCGCGGTCATCGGGATGAAACACGTCGTTCCACCCGTCACCGTCGGTTGAGCCATAAGGCATTCCGGTAAATTCATACCAGCGGGCATTGTAATAATCGTGCGCTCCATCTGGCTGGGTTGACCAAACCATTTGCGGCAGCGCATCGGTTAACGCTTTGAATTTGGCTTCACTCACCAGCAGTGCTTCTTTCGCGCTCAGTCCGCTCTCATATTCGGAATTGGTGCCTATCCAGCGCACGACTTCATTATTTTTGCCAAGCACGGGCACGATGCGTGTTAAAAACTGGCGGAAAATGCCATCCGCCCCGCGCAGTGGAAAGACCATCTCAAAGGCCTGACCGTTTGCGATTGACCGCTTCCATTTGTCGAGCACTCTGGACAATTCCAAAGGGTCATGGACACTTTGCCAGCCCCAACCTTCCATGGACTTGGGTGTCGATCCGCAATAGTCATGCCAACGTCGGTTGTACCAATATATGTAACCGTCGCCACGTGCTATCCAGCACAACGCAGGAATATTGTCCGCCAGCAAACGAAAATCCTCGTCACTTGGTTGAACTGGTATGTCCGACGAGAGTACATCAGGCGCGACACTAGGTGTCCGCCAGTATTCATGCTGTACTTCTGCTGGCAATTTTGGCCATTTATAGATCATGCTTGTTTGTCTGTTCTCTCAGATGGTGTCTGGATTGTTGAAATATACCAGAAGCACGTTCCGCTGTTATGACAGATACCTGGCCCTAGCTGATATGCCGCAGGTATATTCGCACGTTAGGGATTTCGGTGGGCTGAACGGAAACAAACGGGGCGGCTATGCGTTCTGCTTTGGCAACAACCCCACAGGAGATGTCATTATGGAAGCCCGTAGTCACGAAATCGAAACAGTGAACGACCTTATCAAAACAACGATCGACAGTGTCGATGGATATCGTTCAGCCGCAGAAGACGCAGACAGCAATCAGTTCCAATCAATCTTTTTTGAACGTGCCAATGAACGGCAGCAAGTTGCTGAACAATTGCGCGATCATGTACGTACATTGGGTGGCGATCCCGAAGATGATGGTTCGCTCGCCGCTGGTGCGCACCGCATGTTTATGAACCTGCGCGATGCGATCACTGGTTCAGACGATCAGGCTGTCATCGCCGAAGTTGAACGCGGCGAAGATTATATCAAAGCCAAGTTCGAAACAGCGTTGGAAGATGCCAATTTGGGTACGGAAACACGCACGATGATTAGCCAATGCTATGATTCGGTGAAATCAGGTCACGACCAGATGCGTGATTTGAAAAATGGTATGAGCGCAAGCTAAGCCAGACATC
>JBKBTH010000068.1:0-7658 GCA_046290915.1 Sphingorhabdus sp. | reverse complement strand
AGCCTATACCTTGCAGGAAATGCTCACGGTCAAATCCGATGACGTTATCGGGCGTACCAAGGTTTACGAAGCAATCGTCAAGGGTGACGACAGCTTTGAAGCCGGTATCCCTGAAAGCTTCAACGTTCTGGTCAAGGAAATGCGGTCATTGGGTCTGAATGTTGACCTGAAGGCGCATGACTTGGTCGAAGGTGACGAGGGCTTTGCCGAGGCAGCGGAATAAGCAGAGCTGGGCGGGCTTAGGTCCGCCCCCTGCCCCTGCCCCTAGGTTTTCATGGGCAAAAGCCCAATGAGGAAAAGATTATGAACGAACTGAGCAAATTCAACAATCCCGTCGCCAAGGTCGAAACCTTTGACCAGATCCAGATTGGGATCGCATCGCCAGAAAAAATCCGCAGCTGGTCTTTTGGTGAAATCAAAAAGCCGGAAACTATCAACTACCGTACGTTCAAGCCAGAGCGTGACGGCCTATTCTGCGCACGCATCTTTGGACCCGTGAAGGACTATGAGTGCCTCTGCGGTAAGTATAAGCGCATGAAGTATAAGGGCGTCGTCTGTGAGAAGTGCGGCGTTGAAGTTACCGTAACCAAGGTGCGCCGCGAGCGTATGGGCCACATCGAGCTCGCCGCTCCTGTTGCGCACATTTGGTTCCTGAAGTCGCTGCCATCGCGCATCGGCCTGCTGCTTGATATGCAGTTGAAGCAGCTTGAGCGCGTGCTGTACTTCGAGAACTACATCGTAACCGAGCCTGGCTTGACCGCGCTTGAGAAGTTCCAGTTGCTGAGCGAAGACGAATTGCTCGATGCACAGGATGAATATGGCGAAGACGCTTTCACCGCCAGCATTGGTGCAGAAGCCGTCAAGACCATGTTGATGGACCTCGACCTTGAGCAAGAGCGTACTGACCTGCTCGACGAGCTTGCCGTCACCAAGTCGGAACTCAAGCCCAAGAAGATCATCAAGCGTTTGAAGGTCGTCGAAAGCTTCATCGATTCAGGCAACAAGCCAGAGTGGATGATTTTGGACGTCATTCCGGTCATTCCACCAGAATTGCGCCCATTGGTGCCGCTGGATGGTGGCCGTTTTGCAACCTCCGATCTTAACGATCTCTATCGCCGCGTTATCAACCGTAACAACCGTTTGAAGCGTTTGATTGAGCTTCGTGCGCCAGACATCATCGTCCGCAACGAAAAGCGCATGCTGCAAGAAGCTGTCGACGCGTTGTTCGACAATGGCCGTCGTGGCCGCACCATCACCGGCGCCAACAAGCGTCCGCTGAAGTCGTTGTCCGACATGCTCAAGGGTAAGCAGGGCCGTTTCCGCCAGAACCTTTTGGGTAAGCGCGTCGACTATTCTGGTCGTTCGGTTATCGTAACCGGTCCTGAACTGAAATTGCATCAGTGCGGCCTGCCGAAGAAGATGGCGCTCGAACTGTTCAAGCCGTTCATCTACTCGCGTCTGGATGCAAAGGGTCTTTCGATGACCCTCAAGCAAGCCAAGAAGTGGGTCGAAAAGGAGCGCAAGGAAGTTTGGGACATCCTCGATGAGGTTATCCGCGAGCATCCAGTGTTGCTGAACCGCGCACCAACGCTTCACCGTTTGGGCATTCAGGCGTTCGAGCCTGTCCTGATTGAAGGTAAGGCTATCCAGCTTCACCCGCTCGTCTGCTCGGCATTTAACGCCGACTTTGACGGTGACCAGATGGCAGTCCACGTTCCATTGAGCCTTGAGGCCCAATTGGAAGCACGCGTTTTGATGATGTCCACCAACAACATCCTTTCGCCTGCAAATGGCAAGCCAATCATTGTTCCTTCACAGGATATGGTCTTGGGTCTGTATTATCTTTCAATGGATCGCCGCGGCGAGCCAGGCGAAGGCATGATGCTGTCCGACATGGCTGAAGTGCATCAGGCGCTTGAAGTTGGTGCGGTAACGCTCCACTCCAAGATTATCGCCCGCGTCCCACAGACCGGAGAAGATGGTGTTGAGCGTATGGTTCGCTTTGACACGACACCTGGCCGTATGTTGCTCGCAGAAACGCTGCCGAAGAGCCACCGCGTGCCGTTCGAAACCGTTAACCGCCTTCTCACCAAGAAGGAAATTGGCGACGTCATCGATCAGGTCTATCGTCACACCGGTCAGAAAGACACTGTCCTGTTCGCCGACGCCATCATGTCGCTCGGTTTCAAATATGCGTTCAAGGCCGGTATTTCGTTCGGCAAGGACGACATGATCATTCCGGAAGAAAAGACGGAAATGGTTGCCGAAACCAAGGCAATTGTTGCCGACTTTGAGCAGCAATATCAGGACGGTCTGATCACGCAGCAGGAAAAGTACAACAAGGTCATCGACGCCTGGTCCACATGTGGTGACAAGGTCGCCAACGCCATGATGGACAAGCTGAAGGCATCGCCAATGGACGAGCATGGCCGCGAATTGCCGGTCAACTCGGTGTACATGATGAGCCACTCCGGTGCGCGTGGTTCGCCAGCGCAGATGAAGCAGCTTGCCGGTATGCGCGGTCTGATGGCCAAGCCTTCGGGCGAGATCATCGAAACGCCAATCATTTCGAACTTTAAGGAAGGTCTCACCGTTCTTGAGTACTTCAACTCGACCCACGGTGCCCGTAAGGGTCTGGCCGATACCGCACTTAAGACTGCAAACTCAGGTTACCTGACACGCCGTCTGGTCGACGTATCGCAAGATTGCACCATCGTTGAAGTCGATTGCGGTACCGAACGCGCGCTGGAAATGCGTTCTATCGTTCAGGGTGGTTCGACCATCGCGTCGCTTGGTGAGCGTGTCCTTGGCCGTACCACGGCAGAAGACATCCTCGGCCTTGATGGCAAGGTACTCATCCCTGCTGGAACCTTGCTCGACGAGCCAATGGTTGCTGCGATGGAAGAAACCGGCATTCAAGCGCTCAAGATCCGCTCGCCGCTGGTGTGCGAATCCAAGGTCGGTGTGTGCGGTACTTGCTACGGCCGTGACCTTGCACGCGGTACGCCAGTCAACATCGGTGAAGCTGTCGGCGTTATCGCGGCTCAGTCCATCGGTGAGCCTGGTACCCAGCTGACCATGCGTACCTTCCACATCGGTGGTGCGGCGCAGTTGAACGAACAATCGAACCTTGATGCAACAGCATCAGGTAAGGTTATGTATCGCGATCTGCCAAGCATCGTCGACAAGCGTAAGAAGCGTTTGGCAATGGCCCGTAACGGTGAGCTTATCATCGTCGACAAGGATGGCCGCGAGATGGAAATTCACCGTCTGCCTTATGGTGCGACGCTGGCATTCCCGGATGGTGCAGACGTCAATGTTGGTGACCGTTTGGCTGAATGGGATCCATTCACCATGCCAATCATCACCGAAAAGTCGGGTATTGTGAAATACCAGGACCTGATCGATGGCAAGACGCTGACCGAGCAAACCGACGAAGCAACGGGTATCGCCCAACGCGTCGTTACCGAAGACCGTGCCGGCAGCCGCACCAAGAAGGAAGACCTTCGTCCGCGCATTACCTTGCTGGATGACGATAGCGGCGAAGCTGCACGTTATCTGCTGGGCGTTGGAACGATGCTTTCGGTTGAAGACGGTGCCATGGTTCAGGCAGGCGACGTTATCGCTCGTGTGACCCGTGAATCCGCCAAGACCCGCGACATCACCGGTGGTCTGCCACGCGTTGCTGAATTGTTCGAAGCACGTATTCCGAAGGACAACGCAATCATTGCGAAAATCTCGGGCCGTGTTGAATTCGTTCGCGACTATAAGGCGAAGCGCAAGATTGCGATTGTTCCGGAAGAGGGCGATCGTATTGAGTATCTGATCCAGAAGTCGAAGGTACTTGACGTTCAGGAAGGCGATTTCGTCCGTAAGGGCGATAACCTGATTGCTGGTTCGCCGAACCCGCATGACATCCTTGAAGTCATGGGCATTGAAGCATTGGCTGAATATCTGGTTGCCGAAATTCAAGAAGTGTATCGTCTGCAGGGCGTGAAGATCAACGACAAGCACATCGAAACGATCGTTCGTCAGATGCTGCAGAAAGTTGAAATCACATTCGGTGGCGACACAACCTTGCTTCCTGGCGAACAGGTTGACCGTGAAGAAATGGACGCAATCAATGCGAAGCTGTCCAAGGGTCAGGCACCAGCAACTGGTAACCCGGTTCTGTTGGGCATTACCAAGGCTTCGTTGCAGACACGTTCGTTCATCTCGGCAGCATCCTTCCAGGAAACCACACGCGTCCTCACACAGGCCGCCGTGGAAGGTAAGAAGGACATCCTGACCGGTCTGAAGGAAAACGTCATCGTTGGTCGTCTGATCCCTGCGGGTACTGGCTCTGCCATGAATCGCATGCGGATTGCAGCCACGAGCCGCGACGTTGCACTTCGTGCCAGCTACAAGAAGCTGCAGGAAAGCCTGATTGCGCCAGAGACAGCGGCTGAAGAGCATGCTGCCGAACTGGCACAGGGTCCTGAAGCAGCCATCGGTGACGATGTGTTGGCAAAGGTGATTTCAGATGATCTAACCACCGCCGACGCAGCGATCGACGATGTCGTGGATACTGGCGAAGAAGAATAAACTTCTGTTTTCTTCAACAATAACAAAAGCCCGCTGGAAGCAATTCCGGCGGGCTTTTTGCTGTGTTATGTGAATAAATCACTGGCCTAATCTTTGTGCACTACATATACAGCGATACAGGGTCACAGAGGGCGGGTCGGATGTTTGGGACAATACGGACTTGGGTAAAACGGCACCGCGTCTGGTCAGCGATTATCGCGCTGGTATTGCTGTTCATTGTATACCGCATCGTGCGCCCTACCCCGCATGAATATGAATATATCAGCGAGACAGTCACGCGTGGCGAAGTTCTGCGCAAGGTTTCGGCCAGTGGGAAAGTCCGTGCGCTGAACACGATCAAGGTCGGGACCGAAGTGTCGGGTCAGGTCACCAAGGTTTACGTCGATTTCAATTCGCCAGTTAAGGCAGGCCAAGTCCTCGCTGAGATCGATTCTACCCGCGTGCGCGCGCGCGTGCAGCAGTCCGAAGCGCAAGTTGCGCTTGCCCGTGCCGGTTTGCAGCAAACGGTAGCCAATGTCTCCCGTGCGCGATCAGAACTTGAGATACAGGAACGTGACTTTGCGCGGCAGCGGGCGCTGGCCGAGCGCGGCTTTGTTTCAAAGGCCGGTCTGGACATCGCGCAAAGCAAGCTCAACAGCGCGAGAAACGCATTGCAGGTGGCACTAGCGCAAACGCAAAGCGGTAATGCCCAGATCAGCCAAGGGACTGCCGAACTGTCCTCAGCACGGCTTGACCTGAACCGCACCGTGATTGTCGCCCCTGCCAGCGGCGTCATCATCAATAAGCTGGTGGAGCCCGGCACGACTGTAGCGGCCAGTTTCCAGACCCCAAACCTGTTTGAAATCGCGGCTGACACCACCAAGATGCAAGTAGAGGCATCGGTTGACGAAGCAGACATCGGCCAGATTATCGAAGGGCAAGATGTGACCTTCACCGTCGACAGCTACCCCAATGATATATTTCGCGCGAAAGTGCGGCAAGTCCGCAAGGCACCTGTCGAAACGCAGAATGTCGTCAGCTATCTTGTCATCATCGACGTCGACAATATGGATGGCAAATTGCTTCCCGGAATGACAGCAAACGTAGAGATCATTACTGGCGCCAAGACCAATGTATTACGTGTGCCAACAAACGCGCTTCGCTTCCGTCCCAAATTGGCGGACCGCGGCGAACCCGAAAAAGAAAAACCTGGCGCTCCTGCCAAAAAGGACACGCCTCGACCCACGCTATATCTGGCGGGCGCTGACCTTTATCGGCCGGTCAAAAAACAGGTTCAAATCGGCCTGCAAGGCGACGACTACACTGAAGTGACTTCGGGCATAAAAGCGGGTGATAAAGTACTCGTCCGGACAAAATCCCTGAAACCGAAACCCGAAACTGACGACAACGCGGACGAAGATGACAGCGCCGCTTCTTGAAACGCATGATCTGGTAAAAGATTATGTGATCGGCGGTGAGGTGCTGCACGCGGTCAACGGCGTTTCGTTGACCATAAAGCGCGGTGAGTTTGTTGCGATTATGGGCGCCAGCGGTTCCGGCAAATCAACGTTCATGAACATGATCGGTTGTCTTGATATACCGACATCGGGAACGTTATTGCTCGACGGCATCGATACCAAAACGTTGGACAGCGACGAGCTGGCGGAAATCCGCAACCGCAAAATCGGATTTGTATTTCAGCAGTTCAATCTGCTTGCCCGCACGAGCGCGTTAGACAATGTGGCGGTGCCGCTTATCTATGCAGGCCTCGGCTATGGCGAACGCCGGGAACTGGCTCAGGCAAAGCTAGAGGCCATGGGGCTAGGCAACCGGTTGCAGAACACACCTGCCAAGCTATCGGGTGGCCAGCAGCAGCGTGTTGCCATTGCACGTGCACTCGTTACCAATCCGCTTATGCTGCTCGCTGACGAACCAACAGGTGCGCTTGATACGCAGACGTCGCTCGATATCATGGGTATTTTCCAGAAGCTCAACGACGAAGGCATCACCCTCATAGTCGTCACGCATGAACCTGACATCGCCGAATATGCCGAGCGGCGAATCGTCTTTCGCGACGGGCAAGTCATCGAAGATGCCGCAGTAAAATCCCGTCGACGCGCGGTTGCGGGATGAGCAACCTGCTGAACTCCATTGCTGGCTGGGGCGTCAATATTGCAATTGCGATGACTGCGCTGCGTACCAATCTGATGCGCTCGATACTCACCACGCTCGGCGTGATGATCGGGGTGTTCTCTGTGATTTTGGCCGTAGCGGTGGGCAATGGAGCGCAGGTTTCGGTAACGCAGCAAATCGCCACTCTGGGCTCAAACATGGCCATCGTCGTGCCACAACCCGACAGTGGCAGTGGTCCGCCGCGCTCATCGGACCGCGGCCGCTTAACCGAGCGCGATGGTCGGGCAATCTTGCGCCAAGTACCTGGCGTGAGCGCTGTAGCACCGCAAATCCGAAGCAGCGTCCAACTGGTGACACCAGGCCGCAGTGCGACCACACAAGCAACAGGCGCAACGCCGGAATATGGCACCGTTTCTAACATAGCCGCCTCTGAGGGCCGCTTTTTAAGCGATGGAGATGTCGACGCCGCAGCACGCGTCGTGGTGATCGGACAGACCGTTGCAAACAAGTTGTTCGCTGACGCAAATCCCTTAGGCGAAACGGTGCGTATTAACCGTGTGCCATTCAAGGTTATCGGTTTGCTGGAAAGCAAGGGAAGCAACTTCGGCAACGACAATGACGACCAAATTGTTGTGCCGTTAACGACGCTTCGCCAGCGGTTGTTGACAACAGCAACGCAAGGACCGGACGACGTGTCGGTTCTCTTCGTCGGCTTCGAAGATGAGGAAACGCTGCTAGCGGGGCAGCGGGAAATTAAACGCATTTTGCGCGATCGCTACCGTGTGCCAAAAGGCAGGATTAACCCATTTACTGTCAACACAACCACTGAAATTGCTGAGACGACAGGTCAAGTGACGCAGATATTCCAGGCAGTTTTGGTCGCGATTGCGTCCATCTCGTTGCTCGTGGGCGGCATAGGCATAATGAACATCATGCTGGTCAGCGTTACCGAGCGCACACAC
>JBKBTH010000067.1:0-7708 GCA_046290915.1 Sphingorhabdus sp. | reverse complement strand
GAGGTTCAGCTCATTGTCCTCAACGATCATCACCTTTTTCGACATTACCGCTCTTTTCCCGCTTTGCGTTCGTGGATGCCTTGGCTTAAGCGAAAGCCATGCATGAAACAAATGGCAAGTTAGACGCATCGGGTATGGCGTTTCAGGCTTTGGCTTGGGCGTTGATGGAGGAATCACGGGCGGAGCGGCTTTTGTCGCTGACGGGCCTGACACCCGAAGGGCTGCGTGGCTCGATAACTGAGCGCGGAACTCAGGCAGCGATACTGTCGTTTCTTGAGGCTTATGAGCCTGACCTTGTGGCCTGCGCCGCGGTGATCGGGGTATCACCCGCAGTGCTGGTCCAAGCGCGTCAGGAGTTGGAAGCATGAGCAGACCATTGCTCATTTCCGACTGCGACGAGGTGCTGTTGCACATGATTGTACCGTTCCGCGATTGGCTTGATGAAACACACCATATCCACTTTGACCTCGTGCACGGCGATTGGGGTGAGGCACTGCGCCACAAGCATGATGGCACCATTGTCGAGCGCGGTCAGGTGTGGGACTTGCTCAACGGGTTTTTCGATACCGAAATGCATCGGCAGCAGGCGATTGACGGCGCGGTCGAAGGCCTCAACCGGCTGCGCGAGCATGCCGACGTCGTTATCCTCACCAATTTGCTCGACCACCGCGCAGGGCCACGGACTGAACAGTTGAAGGCCGTTGGCATCGACGCGCCAGTCTATTGCAACCAAGGCGGCAAAGGCGAGGCGCTTGGGCGGATTTTGGCCGAGTATAAGCCAAGCGTTGCAGTATTTGTCGACGATCTCGGGCATCAGCATGAATCGGTGGGCGAACAGCATCCCGATGTCTGGCGGCTGCATTTTGTCGGTGAGCCATTATTGTGGGATCGGGTAAACGCGTCAAAGGCAGCGCACGCGCGCCTGGATCGCTGGGCCGACGCGGAAGTTTGGATCAGGGAGCGGCTGGTTGCGAATGCGCCAGCGCCCACATTGGAAGCAGTTGTCGAATGAACCCTTAATCCCGTTCGTGTCGAGCGAAGACGAGACATCGTGCAGTACAAATGGGCCTCTCGTCTTCGCTCGAGGCGAACGGAAAAAACCGAAGGATGGACAAAATGATCGAAGCAAAATTGGCCGAATTGGGCATTACCCTCCCCGCACCGGCCGCGCCAGTCGCGTCCTATGTGCCCGCTGTCGAAGCGAACGGGATGCTGTTCATTTCGGGGCAGTTGCCTTTTGTCGATGGCAAGGTTGTCACTGGCAAGGTCGGCGATACCCGCAGTCTTGAAGACGGAAAGGCTGCTGCCAAAGCGTGTGCAGTTATGCTGATTGCGCAGATGAAGGCTGCCCTTGGCGGCGATCTTGATCGCGTCGAGCGTATTGTCAAACTCGGCGTATTCGTGGCGTCGACTCCAGACTTCACCGATCAACCCGAGGCTGCAAATGGCGCATCGGACTTGATGGAAGCAGTGTTCGGCGATGCGGGCAAGCATGCACGTGCTGCGGTCTCGGTTCCTGTGTTGCCACGCGATGCGACCGTTGAGATCGACTGCGTGGTAAAGGTCCGCGCGGCTTAATGACCGACGGCGTCACCGCCGAACTTTTGAGTAAAGTCAGCGACATTCCCGCCGACCAGTGGGATGCGCTGAACCCGCGTGGCAACCCGTTTGTTAGCCACCCCTTTCTGACGGCGCTGGAAGAATCAGGGAGCGTCGGCGCTGGTACGGGCTGGTCGCCTGCACCTATCATGATCCGCGACGCTGATGGCATTCCTGCCGCTGCGCTTCCCGCCTATCTCAAGACCCATAGCCAGGGCGAATATGTGTTCGACCATCATTGGGCGGATGCGTTTGAGCGGGCCGGCGGGCAATATTATCCCAAGTTGCAAATTGCCGTGCCATTCTCGCCAGTGCCGGGTCCGCGATTGTTACTGCGCGATCCCGCTCTTGCGCCCGCAATATTGGCCGCTGCCGAAGCGGTGGTGGACCAAAATGGCCTGTCGTCTGTGCATGGAACTTTTGTCGAAGAGGCTGAACTGGAATTGTTTCGTGCCGCCGGATGGTTGACGCGGATTGGCACGCAATTCCATTGGCAGAACCGCGATTATGCAGACTTTGACGGTTTCCTTTCCGCTTTGTCGTCGCGCAAGCGCAAGGCCATTCGCAAGGAGCGTGCCGCTGCACAATCCGCCGTTCGCATTGCGCAAATCAGCGGGGCGGACATCACTCCTGACCACTGGGATGCGTTTTGGGTCTTTTATCAGGACACGGGGCAGCGCAAATGGGGGCAGCCCTATCTGACGCGCGCGTTCTTCGACATTATCGGTCAAAGCATGAAGGACAGCATCGTGCTGTTTCTCGCTTATGACGGTGACCGGCCGATTGCCGGCGCGTTAAACTTTGTCAGCCCGGATTGCCTCTACGGTCGCTATTGGGGCTGCACCCGCGATGTGCCGTTTCTGCATTTCGAGCTGTGTTATTATCAGGCTATTGATTACGCGATTGCGCACGGCTTACCGCGTGTCGAGGCTGGCGCGCAGGGCGAGCACAAGCTGGCACGCGGATATGAGGCGGTGCCTACTTATTCAGCACATTATATCGCCAATGCAGGCTTTCGGTCTGCCGTTGCCGATTTCCTTGCCCGCGAAAGTCAGGCGATGGAACGCGAGATAGAGTTTCTCGGCGAAATGGCGCCGTTCAAGAAACAATTATAGCGCGATATGATCACGCTTTGTCATCCCCGACTTGATCGGGGATCCATGGTCCAACCGTCATGCCATGGATTCCCGCTTTCGCGGGAATGACAAGGAATTTTAAGATAGCATTCAGCAAAATGTGGCTCTTGCAATCGCTTCTTTAATCGCGCAATTAAATAGGCGAGAGAGGAATCAGCCATGAGCAAACCAAGTCCCCAAGAATTAGTGGATTTCGAAAAGCAGTGCGATGCGTGGTTCGCCGAGAACACGGTCCGCGATCCGGGCTTTATGTTGCCGCTGACCTTCATGGAAGTGTCCACCGATCAGCAGTTCGATTTCCTGCGTGACTGGCAGCGCAAGGTTTACGAGGCTGGCTATTTCGGCATGTCCTGGCCGACCGAATATGGCGGCTACGGCATGCACCCCGAATATCAGCGGATCGCCACGCGAGTCATGAAAACCCATGACGCGCCGATCATGCTCAATGCCATTGCGAACGGCTGGACGGGGCCATTACTGCTCGATATCGGCCGCGAAGAGGACAAGCGCCGCTTCATTAAGCCCATGCTCTCGGCTGAAGAAATCTGGTGCCAGGGCTTTTCCGAACCGGAGCATGGTTCCGACCTTGGAAGCGCGCAGACCAAGGCTGTGCGCGATGGTGACGAATATGTCATCAACGGCTCCAAGATTTGGACGTCATTGGGCGACCGCGCCGATTATATGATCCTGCTCGCGCGCACATCCAATGATGGCCCAAGCAAATATGCAGGGCTTTCATTCTTCCTCGCGCCGATGAAGATCCCCGGCGTTGAAACGCGCCGTTTGAAGAAGCTAACGGGCGAATATGGCTTCACCCAATGCTTCTTCACCGATGCGCGTATTCCTGCTTCGGGCCTTGTTGGCGAAGAAGGGCAGGGCTGGATGGTCGCGATGAAGACGCTTGAATATGAGCGCGGCGCGAAGGTCAATCCAGTCGGCGGTTATTTCGTCAAGGAAATGGACGTTATGGGCGTGGTTGATATGGCGCGTTCGGCCAAGCGCGGTGGCAAGCCCGTGCTCGACGATCCCGTCATGCGCGACAAGCTTGTCGATTATATGATCGAAATTCAGGCGCTGAACCTTAACAACCAGCGCCGCCGTATGGCTCCGCTGACCAGCGACCGGCCGATGGGTCTTGCGCTGATGAACAAGCTGGCGCGGACGGAGTTGGTGCGCGAGCTCACGGAATTCTCGCTCCAGTTTCAAGGCACGCGCGCGGGTTATTATGTGGGTGACGAAAATGCGGTCGATGACGGCTATTGGCACCGGTCTTACCTGAACAGCTTCTCCGCTACCATCGGCGGGGGCACCAGCCAGATTCAGAAGAATATCATCGGCGAACATGTGCTTGGGTTGCCCAAGGGGCGGTAGGTACGTCGAAGCACCATATCCGTTGCTGAAGTGAGAGGAATGCAATGTCTGAAGTCCTAACCCAAGCGCAGGACGGCGTCCTGATCATCACCATCAACCGGCCTGAGGCCAAGAACGCTGTCAACCAAGCGGTCGCGCAAGGCATCGCTGCGGCCATGGAGCAGCTCGACGGCGACAAGAGCCTGAATGCGGGCATCATCACAGGTGCAGGCGGCACGTTCTGCTCTGGCATGGACCTGAAGGCCTTTTTGCGTGGCGAATTGCCAAGCATCAAAGGCAAAGGCTTCGCTGGATTTATCGAGTCTCCGCCTGCCAAACCATTGATTGGCGCGGTTGAAGGCTATGCGCTGGCGGGCGGCATGGAAATCGCGATTGCGTGCGACCTTTTGGTGGCGAATGACAAGGCGCAGTTCGGCATTCCAGAGGTCAAGCGCAGCCTGGTCGCGGCTGCTGGCGGACTACTCTCCTTGCCGTCGATTATCGGCAAACGCATGGCGATGGAGCTTGCGCTGACGGGAGACTTTATCTCGGCCCAGCGCGCCTATGAGGTTGGCTTTGTCAATCGCGTCACCGATGGCGCTGCGATTGATGCCGCGCTTGAGCTTGCAGCCAAGGTTGCAGCGAACGGACCGCTCGCATTGATCGCGACAAAGCGCGTTATCAATGAGCGTCCGGATTGGAACTCGTTGGAAATGTGGAAGAAGCAGAATGAAATCTGCGCGCCTGTTTTCACCTCGAAAGATTCGCGTGAGGGCGCAATGGCCTTTGCTGAGAAACGTAAACCCAACTGGCAAGGCGAATAATATGGGCCATCCCGTCGTTCACGCATTAAGCCATCCCGACAAAGCTGCTGTCATCATGGCGGGATCGGGTGAGACGATAACGTACAAGCAGCTTGATGAACGTTCCAACCAGTGCGCGCATTTGTTCCGCAGCTTGGGTCTTCAGCATGGCGACACGGTTGCGTTCTGTTTGGAAAACCGCGCGGAGTTTTTTGACCTCGTCTGGGGTGCACAACGCGCAGGGCTAATTTATGTCGCGATCAGTTGCCGTCTGACGGCATCGGAAATCGACTATATCTTGAATGACAGCGGGTCAAAGGCGCTGTTTGCATCGCCCTATTTAGGCGCGACGCTTGATCAGCTTCAAAGCTCCGTAAAGCGGTACATCCTTGGTGGCGAGCATGCTGGCTGGGAGAGCTATGCGGCGGCAATCGCTGATATGCCGACTTCGCCTATCGCCGACGAACGTGCGGGCACCGACATGTTGTATAGTTCAGGGACGACTGGCCAGCCCAAGGGTGTGCGCTTTCCCTTGCCTGATGATCCGGACATTGCGGGACCCAATGCACTTTCGGGCCTTGCCGCGATGGCGTTCAAATTTTCGGGCGACAGCGTTTATTTGTCACCAGCGCCGCTGTATCATGCCGCGCCGCTGCGTTGGTGTGCGGCGGTCCACCGGCTTGGTGGCACCGTGGTCGTGATGGAGAAATTCGATCCCGAAGCGGCGCTTGCGGCAATTCAAAAATACAAGATTAACGCCAGCCAATGGGTACCAACCCACTGTGCGCGCATGCTGAAATTGCCCGAAGAGGTCCGTAACGCATATGACGTGTCGAGCCTAGAAACCGCGGTCCATGCGGCCGCGCCGTGCCCCGTGCCGATCAAAGAAGCGATGATCAATTGGTGGGGCCCAGTCATCCGCGAATATTATGCCGGGACTGAAGGGCAGGGGATAACCTTTATCTCCAGTGAGGAATGGTTGACGCACAAAGGCTCTGTTGGCCGCCCATTGAACGCAATCATGCACATATGTGACGAAGACGGGGACGACGTTCCTGTGGGTCAGGAAGGCACCGTGTTCTTCGAAAGCGCTGCGTCCTTCAGCTACCATAATGATCCCGAAAAAACCAAAAGTGCGACCAACAAGCATGGTTGGACAACGCTTGGTGATGTCGGCCGGCTGGATGAAGAGGGCTATCTGTATCTGACCGATCGCAAAAGCTTCATGATCATTTCGGGCGGGGTGAACATCTACCCGCAGGAGATTGAAAACCATTTGGTCACGCACCCTCGCGTCCGCGACGTTGCGGTTATCGGTGGCCCGCACGACGAAATGGGCGAAGAGGTGATTGCCGTGGTGCAGCCGCTGGATATGGCGGATGCGGGCGAAGACTTGCGCGCCGAGCTTACCGCTTATGCCCGCGAAAAGCTGTCAGGTGTCAAAATCCCGCGCCGTATCGATTTTCGCGAGGAGCTTCCCCGCCACGATACCGGCAAATTATACAAGCGCCTGCTGCGTGATGAATATTGGGCAAAGCAGGACAAATAGGTACATAGCGGTTATAACGCCGCAGACTCATCAGGAGATAGACAATGACCACGCAATATAAAAATCTGATCAACGGCGAACTGGTTGATAACGGCAAATGGATTGATGTCGTAAATCCCGCGACGGAGCAGGTCATTGGCCAAGTACCCGATTGCGGTCAGGCAGATCTGGACAAGGCCGTAGCCGCCGCGCGCGCTGCATTCCAAACCTGGAAGAAAACAAGCGTTGAAGAACGCCGCGCATTATTCGCCACAATGGCTGACGTTATCAAAGCAAACAGCGATGAGCTGATGCGTTTGCTCACATCTGAACAGGGCAAGCCGCATATGCAGGCGGGTAGCGAGATTGCAGGCTGCGTTGGCATGACGCGTGCGTTGCCGATGTTGAACCTTGAAGAGAAAATTACGGAAGACAGCGACAAGCGGCTTAGCCGCACGCGCCGCGTTCCGGTTGGCGTGGTTGGTGGCATCGTGCCGTGGAATTTCCCGGTTTTGATGGCGATCCAGAAAATTGTTCCCGCTTTGCTGTCGGGCTGCACCATGGTGCTGAAACCATCACCTTTCACGCCGCTCGCGACGTTGCGTCTGGCTGAACTGGTGGCTGGCGTATTCCCGCCGGGCGTTTTGAATATCATCACCGGCGGCGACGCGTTGGGTCCATTGCTGACCGCGCATCCTGATATCGACAAGATTACCTTCACGGGTTCGACTGCCACGGGCAAGCGCGTCATGGAATCGGCGTCGAAGGACCTTAAGCGCATTACGCTTGAACTGGGCGGCAATGATGCTGCGATTGTGTTGCCCGATGCCGACGTTGGCAAGGTCGCTGAAAAGCTGTTTTGGGCAAGCTTCTACAATGCGGGCCAAGTCTGCATCGCGGCCAAGCGCATCTACATTCACGAAGATATTTATGACGAATTGTCGAGCGCAATTGCGGCTTATGCCAAAGCGGTCAAGGTTGGCGATGGCGCCGAACAAGGCACGGCTATTGGTCCTATCCAGAACAAGCCGCAGTACAAGCGCGTGCTTGAACTGATTCAGGACGCAAAGGACAAGGGCTACAAGTTCCTCGCAGGCGGCGACCACGACCCGTCGATCCCCGGCTATTTCGTGCCCGTAACGGTCCTCGACAACCCGCCGGAAGATGCGCGGATTGTGGCTGAAGAACAGTTTGGCCCAGTGATGCCGTTGATGAAATTCTCGACCATCAACGAAGTCATCAGCCGCGCCAATGCGTCGGATTATGGCCTTGCCGGTTCCATCTGGACCAGC